>NZ_JBSFUB010000023.1:0-79394 GCF_053591575.1 Streptomyces altiplanensis
CCCGCGAGACCGCGGCCCGTCTCGGTCTCCCGGCACGGTGGCGGGAATCAGCCCTGCGCGGCGGCGCGGAGCGCGAGGAGCAAGGGGAAGGCGGCCTTCGGGCGGTTCTCGCGCGGCTCCCGGAGGACGGCGGTCGGAGCGGCCCGTCTCAGGCCGTCAGGTGCGCCAGCACCGAGCGCATCGCGCGGTGCACGGCCTCGCGCGACTCGTCGGTCGGGTCCAGCACCTCGAAGTTGTGGTGGCCGTTCGGCACGTCGATCACCTCCACGTCGGCTCCGCGGTCCTCGGCCGCGGCCAGGAACTCCGCGACGGTGGCGGCGATCTCGGGCATCTCGAGTCCCGCCCGGGTGAGCACGAGGGGCAGGCCGCCCGCGGCCACCACCGCGTCCGCCGGGCGGAACCGCCCCTCGGGCAGCCCCCAGTTCGGCAGCGGCGCCATGATCGGGTAGCTGGCCGCCAGGCAGCGCAGCCACGCCGGGGGCGCCTCCAGCCAGTCCGCCGCCATCGGGCCGCTGCCCGAGAAGAACCACAGTGCCACCCGGTCCGGGTCGACCCGCGGGTCGGCCCGGACCAGCTCCACCGCGGCGGCCGTGTCCGCGGCGGCGCGCTCGTAGTCGGTGACGTCGTGGAGGCGGTGGTCGAAGGTCACGCCCACCGCGCCCTGCCCGGCCGCGTACCGGGCGTACCCCGTCAGGGCCGGCCACTCCCGCGGGGTCGGGCGCGCCCCGGCGGGCACCGGGCCGCCGTGCACGAAGACCACCGCCGGCCGCGGGCCCTCGGCCGCGGGCAGGTACAGGTCGACGTTCCCGGTCCGCTCGCGGGCGGGTTCGGGCAGGTCCAGCAGGAACGGCCGCAGGTGCGGCGGCGGTTCGGTGGTCCCGGCCGGCTTCAGCCGGTGGCCCTCCCCCGCCGCGGCGCGCAGCAGGACCTCCGCCAGCTCTTCGGGACAGGACAGCATCGGCCAGTGCCCGGTGGGGAGTTCGAAGAACGTCACGCGGGGTCCGGTCAGGGCCTCGAAGGCGGGGTCGCCGAAGTTCACCCGTATCTGGAGCATCTCGATGCCCGCACCGTTACCGGTGCACAGCACTCCGGTGACGGGCACCGCGGCCACCGCGCCGGTCAGCCGGAGCGGCTGGAGCAGCGTGCCCAGCGGCTGCGGCGCGGCGCGGGCGGTGAGCCGGTCCAGCGCCTCCCGGGGGACGCCCGCGGTGCTGCCCCAGCGCTGCCACTCGTCGCGGGCCGGGGGCGGCAGCTCGCCGGCCGCCCCGCCCCCCGCGGCGCGCTCGGCCAGTTGCTCGCGCAGGGTTTGGTCGGGCACCGCCGCCAGGGCCGGGACCCCGTCCTGCGGCATACCGGCGTCCAGGTAGACGATCCGGGAGACGCGCTCCGCGCGCCGGTCGGCGGCGCCCAGCACCGGGTGGATGCCGTAGTCGTGGCCGACCAGCACGATCTCCCGCCCGGCTGCGGCGTCGACGGAGTCGATCGCCGCCAGCACGTCCACGATGTGTGTCTCCAGGTCCGTGCCGGGACGCGCGGGGCCGCTTCCCGCGCCGAGTCCGGTGAGGTCCGGCGTGTGCACCTCGGCGCCCGCCGCGGCCAGTCGCGCCGCCGCGCCCTCCCAGACGTGTGCGCCGGTGAACGTGCCCGGCACCAGGATGAATGCGGTCATGAACCTCTCCTCAGTACGCCGTCCGCAGCCTGGCCCGATGGCCGTCCGCGCTCGCCGGTACGGTAGGAACTCCCCCTGAGGGAGATTCAAGTGTTCACGTCGCGCGACGGCCTGTGCAGTATCGGCGAACTCGCCGAGCACGCGGGCGTCACCGTCAAGACCGTCCGGTTCTACTCCGACCGCGGTCTGCTGCCGGAGGCTTCCCGCAGCGCGGGGGGACACCGCCGCTACGGCCCGGAGGCGCTCGACCGGCTGCGCCTGATCCGTTCGCTGCGCACCCTCGACCTGCCGGTTCCCGAGGTGCACCGGATTCTCGACGAGGAGGACGCGGCGGGCAGGGTCCTGGAGGATGCCGTCGCCGGGCAGTTGCGTACGCTCGGCTCCCAGCTCAGGGCCCTGCGGTGGCGGGAGGCGGGGCTGCGGCTGGTGCAGGAGTGCCCGCCCGGGGAGCGGGCCGACCGGCTGCGGCTGATCGGCGCCGTGACCACCCCGCCCAGCACCGAGGCGCTGGCCCGGTTCTGGCGCGCCTGGCTGCCGCCGCGGATGCCGGCCCGGGCCACCGCCGCGTTCCTGGAGGTGGCAGTGGTGCAGCCGCCCGACGACCCGTCCCCGGCGCAGGTGCTGGCCTTCGCCCGTCTGTACGCGCTGGCGGCCCGCCCGTGCGGGAGCGTGGAGCACTGCCAGCCGGAGGCGCACAAGACCGCGGGCAGCCGCGGGTCGGCCGTGCTGTACGCGGGCCTGGCCGAGGCGTACGAGCTCGCGGGCGGGCAGCTGCGGCGGAACCGGGCCCCGGCCCCGGGTGAGGCGCTGGACTGCTTCGTCGCCGCGTACGCGAGTGTCTACGGCACCCGGGACACTCCGGAGTTCCGTCGCCTGCTGGCCGGGCAGCTCGCCTCCGATCCCCGGATCGACCGGTACTGGGAACTGGTGGCCGAGGTCGCCACCCCGCCGGGCGGGCGGCCGGAACCGACCCCCGGAGTCGCACACGACTGGCTGCTTGAGGCCCTGGACGCGCGGACGGCCGCGTAGCGGGCTCATCGGAGTCCGCGTCGCCCGGAGAGGTTCTTTCCGCTCCGGGCGAAGGGTCCTGGCAGGTCTCCCCCGCCAGGGCCGAACGGAGGCATGCCCGCTCCCCGGCGAGCGGGACCGGCATGGGGCGGCTACATTCCTGAATTGTCTTAGTTTGACTGCCTCATACAAATACCGAGGTGCCATGGGTGTACTGCGCGCTCATCCAGAGCTCGCCCTCTTCCTCTGCCTCGCAGCCGGGTACCTCGTCGGCAAACTGCGCATCGGCCCGATCACGCTGGGCGGCATCGCCGGGACGCTGATCGTGGCGCTCCTGGTGGGAGCCTGGTCCGAGGTGAAGGTGGCCGACGACGTGAAGACGGTGTTCTTCGCGCTGTTCATCTTCTCCCTCGGGTACATGGGCGGGCCCCAGTTCTTCGCCAACCTCAACCGCAAGGGGCTCAGGTTCGGCGTGCTGTGCCTGATCGAGCTGGTGTGCGTGGTCTCGATCGCGCTCCTCCTCGCGGAGGCGTTCGACCTGGACGTCGGTACGGCGTCCGGCATCCTCGCCGGCGCCGCCACCGAATCCGCCGTGGTCGGTACGGCGACCGAGGCCATCGGCAAGCTGGCCGGCCTGACCCCCGGCCAGGTCACCGAGTACCAGGGCAACGTGGCCACCGCGTACACCGTCTGCTACCTCTTCGGCCTGATCACGATCGTGCTGTACTCCAGCCAGATCATGCCGATGATGCTGCGGATCGACCTGCGCGAGGCGTCCCGTGAACTGTGGGAGAAGATGCGGGGCGGCGAGGGCGCGCTGGAGGAGGACGAGCGGGAAGCCCTGCCGGGCATGGTCGGCCGTACGTACGCGGTGACGGCCGGCGACGGGATGACGGTCGGGGAGCTGCAGTCCGCCCGGGGCGGCCTGGTCACCGTCGAGGCGGTCAAGCGCGGCAGCAGGATGCTCACCCCCGGGCCCGGCCTCGAACTCTCGCTGTCCGACCTGGTCCTGCTCGTCGGCCGCCGGAGCGAGGTCATCACGGCGGGCCGGCAGCTGGGCCCGGAGACCCCCGGCATTCCCGGCATGGACGCCCCGCTCGCCACCAAGCAGGTCGCCGTCACCGAGAAGGCGACGGACGGCCTCACCATCGACGCCGTACGCCGCCGGCACCCCGAGTTCGGGCAGTCCGGTGTGTACGTCACCGAGGTGCTGCGCAACGACCAGCACCTGCCGGCGTCCGGGGACACCGTGCTGCGCCGCGGCGACGTACTCAGCCTGGTGGGCGCCCGCTCCGGGCTGGACCGGCTGGTGAAGAAGATCGGGGCGGTCGTCAACAACGACGCCACCGACTTCGTCTACCTCGGCCTGGGCATCGTCGCCGGCTCCCTGCTCGGCCAGGTCGTCGTCCATCTCGGCGACATCCCGCTCTCCCTCGGTACCGGCGGCGGCTGCCTGATCTCCGGACTGGTCTTCGGCTGGTTCCGCTCCCGCAGACAGACCTTCGGCGCCTTCCCGCCCCAGGCGGCGACCACCCTCAAGGACATGGGGCTGGCCGTCTTCATCGCCTGCACGGGCCTCACCTCCGGCCCTCAGGCCGCTCCGCTCCTGAAGGAGTACGGAGCCCTGCTCCCGTTCGCGGGCGTGGCGATGGTCCTGATCCCCGCCACCCTCTCGCTGGTCGTCGGCCTGAAACTGCTGAAGATCGAGAAACCGCTGCTCATCGGGGCCATCGCGGGTCAGCAGTGCTCGACCCCGGCCATCACCGCGATCAGCCAGACGGCCCAGAGCACGGTGCCGCTCCTCGGGTACACGATCACCTACACCCTCTCCAACTTCCTGCTGCCGCTGACCGGTCCCGTCCTGGTCGGCATTCTCGGCGCCTAGGGAAGGGCCCCGATGTGATCGACTTCCTCGACCGGAACATCTTCCAGCCCCACCCCGAACTGCTGGCCTTCATCACCGTCGCCTTCGGCTTCCTCCTCGGGAGGATCCGCTACAGGGCCGTCGCGCTGGGCACGGTCACCGGCTGCCTGGTCGCGGGCCTGGTGCTCGGCGCCCAGTTCGAGGTCGAGATCGACGACACGGTGAAGAGCCTCTTCTTCATCATGTTCCTGTTCGCCCTCGGCTACCGGGTCGGCCCGCAGTTCTTCCGGGGCCTGAAGAAGGACGGCCTGCCTCAGGCGATCAACGCGGTCGTGGTCTGCGTGACGGGTCTGCTCGTCTGCTGGGGCTTCGCGACGGTGCTCGGCTACGGGCCCGGACTCTCCGCCGGCCTGCTCGGCGGCGCGCTCACCCAGTCCGCCGTCATCGGTGTCGCCCAGGACGCCATCGGCTCCCTGCCCGGCTTCACCCCGGGCCGGCTGAAGACCGAGGAGAACCTGGTCCCGGTCGGCTACGCGGTGACGTATCCGCTCGGCACCGTCCTCTGCGCCGTCCTGCTCGCCGGCGTCCTGCCCCGGCTCTACCGCCGGGACCTCGCCGCCGAGTCCGCCGTGCTCGCCAAGGAGCTCGACTCCCCCGACGAGAACCCCGACCTCGGTGAGGGGTACTACGAAGTGGTCCTGCGCGCCCACACCGTCCAGCGCCCGGACCTGGCGGGACGCACCATCGACGACTTCGAGCACCAGCAGAGGGAACTCGGCCGCCGCATCTACATCACACGGGTCAGACGGGACGGCGCGATCATCGACCACACCCAGCGGACCACCCTGCGCGAGGGCGACGTGGTCGCCGTGTCGGCCCTGCGCCACGACCTCGTGGAGTTCGACCCCCGTACGCACATCGGTGACGAGAGCGACGACGTGGAACTTCTCGGCTACCGGACCGAATCCATGCACGTCGTCGTGTCCGAGAAGGCACACCTCGGCAGAACGATCGCCGCACTGCGCCGCGAGCCGTTCATGGCCGGCGTCTTCGTCGACCGGCTCTACCGGTCCGGCTCCGAGTTCCCCCACCGCCTGTCCACCGAGCTGGAGCGCGGCGACACGGTCGTCCTCACCGGCCCGAAGCGCCTCGTCGACCCCGCCGCGAAGGAGATCGGCAAGCCTGTTCCGACCAGTTTCGCCACCGACATGACCTGGGTCGGCCTCGGCATCTTCCTCGGCGGCTGCGTCGGCATCCCCGCCCTGACCGTTTCCGGGGTCCCGATCAGCCTCTCCACCTCCGGCGGCGCGCTCATCATGGGCCTGGTCTTCGGCTGGATCCGCGGCAAGTACCCGACGTACGGCAACGTCCCGCCGGGCGCCCAGTGGTTCATGGACACCTTCGGTCTCTGCCTCTTCGTCGCCGTGGTCGGTGTCAACGCCGGGCCCGGTTTCACCTCGGGCCTGGCGGAGGCCGGCTGGGGGCTGCTGCTCTTCGGCGCCGTCGCGACCGTCGTCCCGCTGGTCGTCGGCTTCCTGGTGGGGCACCACATCCAGAAGATCCGCTTCCCGGTCCTGATGGGCGTCCTGGCCGGCGGGCAGACCACCACGGCCGCGATCGGCGCCGTCAACGAGGCGTCCCGGTCCCAGATCCCGACGCTCGGCTACACCGTCCCGTACGCCGTCGGCAACGTCCTGCTGACCGTCTGGGGCGCCGTCATCGTCCTTCTCCAGCACTGACCCGTGTCCCGCGTACGAGCCACAGAGGAAAGCCCATGCCCAAGACCAGCTTCTCGCGCGAGGAGATCCAGTCCCTCGCGCGGCTCTCGCCCTTCGAGCTGAAGGACAAGTTCATCCAGCTCGCCCAGGTCACCCAGGAGGACGAGCCCGGACAGAAGGACAAGTCCGGCGTCCAGATGCTCAACGCCGGCCGCGGCAACCCCAACTGGGTGGCGACCGGGCCGCGCGAGGCGTTCTACGCGCTCGGTTACTTCGCCCTGTCGGAGTCGCGCAGGGTCTGGACGGCGGACAACCTGGGCGGCATGCCGGAGAGGCAGGGAGCGGGCGCCCGCTTCGACGCCTTCGTGCGGCAGCACCCGGGCCTGCCCGGCATCGAGCTGCTGGACACGTGCGTGCGGTACGGGCTCGAACGGTTCGGCTTCGACAAGGACGCCTTCGTCCACGAGCTCACGGACTCCATCACCGCGGACAACTACCCGGTTCCGGACCGGATGCTGACGCACGCCGAGAAGGTCGTCCGGGCGTACCTCGCCGACGAGCTGTTCGACGGGCGGCCGCCCGGGAACAACCGGCTGAGCCTGTTCGCGACCGAGGGCGGCACGGCGGCGATGTGTTACGTCTTCGACTCGCTGATGAAGAACGGGCTGCTGGAGAAGGGCGACCGGATCGCGCTGATGGTCCCCGTGTTCACGCCGTACATCGAGATCCCCGAACTCGACACGTACGAGTTCGACGTCGTGCACGTCAGCGCCGACCTGTTCACCGAGGTCGGCGTGCGCGAGTGGCGCTACCCCGCCGAGGAGGTCGCCAAGCTCGAAGACCCCTCGGTCAAGCTCGTCTGCCTGGTCAACCCCTCCAATCCGCCGTCACTGGCGCTCAGCGACCGGGTCATGGGCCAGATCAGGGACATCGTCGCGACGAAGAACCCGAACCTGATGATCGTCACCGACGACGTGTACGGCACCTTCGTCGAGGGCTTCCGCTCCATCGCCGCGGACCTGCCCCGCAACACCCTGCTCGTCTACTCGTACTCCAAGCACTACGGCGCGACCGGCTGGCGGCTCGGTGTCATCGGCCTGCACGACGACAACGTCATCGACGAGATGATCGCCCGTCTCCCGCGGGAGACGAAGGACCGCCTCGACAAGCGGTACGGCACCCTCAGCCTGGAGCCCGGGAAGATCAGGTTCATCGACCGCCTGGTCGCGGACTCCCGTCAGGTCGCCCTGAACCACACGGCGGGGCTCTCCCTGCCCCAACAGGTGATGATGACCGTGTTCTCCCTGTTCGGCATGGTGGACGAAGGACAGGCGTACAAGCACAAGGTCCGTGCCATCGTGCGGCAGCGGCTCGGCCTGCTGCTCGAAGGCGCCCGGATGCGGATCGCGGACGACCCCGGGCGCGCGGGCTACTACGTCGAACTCGACCTGCTGGCCGAGGCCGAGCGTGTCCACGGCAAGGACTTCGCGGCCTTCCTGCGGAAGGAGTACGAACCCGTCGACGCTCTCTTCCGCCTGGCCGAACAGACCCATGTGGTCCTCCTCAACGGCGGCGGGTTCGACGGCCCCGAGTGGTCGGTCCGCGTCTCCCTCGCCAACCTGGACGACCTCGACTACCTGAAGATCGGTCACCACCTGCGAGCGATCTTCGACGACTACGCGGCCGAATGGCGGGCGTCCGGGGCGTAATCCGCCGGGCGTTCCGTTGCGGGCATGGTCTCCCGGGTGAGGAAGTGGCCCCGGGCGGACTGCCGGTACGAGGGGGTGTCGAAGCGGGCGTCGGTGACGGGGCAGAACAGCACCTGCTGCACCAGTCGCACCTCTCCCCGCTCCTTGGCGAGCGGAGTCAGTCCCGCAACCGGATTGCCTCCCGCCGATTCGCCCACCGCGGCCATCCGGCTTCCGTCCAGACCGGTCTCGCCGCCTCGCTCGCAGATCCGCTTCGCGACCGCGCAGCACTGCTCGACGGCCACCGGATACCGTGCTTCAGGGGCACGGCCGTACTCCACGAAGACCACGGCGGCGTCCGTGCCGAGGGCGAGCTCACGTACCAGGCGCTCGTGCGTGGCGGCGTTCCCCAGGCCCCAGCCCGGCCGACGGCCGTCCTTGCGCGGGGAGCGATCAGCCGAGCTCCGTGCGGAGCCACCGCAGCACGTCGGGGGTCACGGAGTCGGTGATGTCGCTGAACTCGTCGTGCTTCTGGAGGTACTTGGCCACGTAGGGGCAGACCGGCACTATGCGCTTCCCCGAGGCGCGGACGTCGGTGAGCGCCTGCCGCACGAGGTGCGAGGCCAGGCCCCGGCCGGCGAAGGCGTCGTCGATCTCCGTGTGGCAGAAGACGCGCTGATCGCCGCGGTCGCGGTATGCGGTCAGGCCGGCGGCCGTACCGTCGAGCAGGATCTCGTAACGGTGTCCGGCATCGTTGCGCTCGACGGTCGGAGTGCTGGCGGGCTGGGTCACGGGGGGGCCTTTCAACTGGGCGCCGTGGTCACGGCAGGTTCTTGCGTGGTCTGGTGGTGGCGTTCAGCGAAACAGGGGCGGGAGGGTATTCCCCGCCGTGCCCGTCGACGGCGCCGGACCGGTCGAAGACGTTCCGTCAGCCGCCCCGCCCGGACGGTTTCCTTGGGCGCTGCCTCGTCACGGCCATCGCGTCCTTGGCCGTCAGTGGCGTACGGCGACGGCCGCCGCGTGGTGCTCGCCCACATCGGCGTCGCCGATCCGCCAGCCCGGGAGGTCGGCCCCGGGGACTTGTGCCGTGCCCAGGTAGTCGGTGGAAAGGCCGCGCGCAAGCCCGGTGCCCAGCCCTTTCAGGTACGCCTCCTTGCGTGCCCAGGCCCGGGCGAACGCATGGGGCCGGTCGGCGTCCTCGTACCCGGCCAGTTCCGCGGTCTCCCGCGGATGCAGCATGGCCGCGATCTCCTCGACGGTCCCGGGTTGCGGAACCTCCTCCACGTCCACGCCGACAGGGGTTGCGGCGAACCCCAGCAGCCCGAGACCGGCACTGTGCGAGAGCGAGAAGTGGACCGGCTGCCCCTTCACGGCCGGCCGGCCGTGCGGCCCGCCGCACGACGGGCAGTCCAGCCGGATCAGGGGTATGTCCTGGGGTTCGGTGTCCAGGTAGCGGCTGAGCAGCATGCGCAGCGCGACGTGCACCGCGACGTACGTGTCCCGGTCCCCGGCCCTGCGGAACGCCTCCGCCCGGGCCGTCTCCGCGGCGTCCAGCACACCGGCCCGGGCCGTCGCGACTTCCTTGAACTCGGCTGCCCGTACCAGCCACAGCTGCGGTGCTCCCCCGGCCGGAGGAAGTGTCACGGGCTCCTCCCACCCCTCACCGCGGAGGGGCTGAGGAACGGTTTTCGCCAAGATCGTCATGTGTGCAGGATAGGCGCACGGGAGCAACAGCCCACGGCCGATGGACCGTTCTCACAGGACGCGGCCGCACACCATGACGCCCGTCCCCTCTGCACGGCAACGGGCAGCCGGACACCGGCCGAACGGCCGGGCCGGAACCACCCGCAGGTCCGCCGGTCCAGCCGGGCAAGGCGCCGGCGGGGGCCGGCCGAGCCGACGGGTCCGCTACGCCCTGGCGCCCTCTGCCTCCTCCGGCCGCTGCTGTACGGGAGCGGTCCTGTCCGGCCTCCGCCGCCGGCCGGCCACCACGGCGGTCAGTACGCCGGCGCACAGGCCCCAGAAGGTGGATCCGATGCCGAGCAGGGTGAACTCGGAGGCCGTGGCCAGGAAGGTGACGACAGCGGGCTCGCGCATGTTCACGTCCGCGAGCGAGGACGTGAGGGAGCTGCCGATCGTGCCGAGGAGACCGATTCCCGCGATGCCCAGCACCAGCGCCTGGGGCATGGCGGTGAGCAGCCATCCCACGGCGCCGCCGAATACGCCGATCAGCAGGTAGAAGACGCCGGCCCAGACACTGGCCATGTAGCGCTTGCGCGGGTCCGGGTGCGCTTCTTCTCCCGTACAGATCGCCGCGGTGATCGCGGCCAGGTTGAGCCCGAAGCAGCCGAAGGGGGCCAGCAGGAAGTTGACGCAGCCCGTCCAGGTGAGCAGGGGCGAGACGGGGGTGTCGTATCCGGCGTTACGCAGTACGGCGACGCCCGGCAGGTTCTGCGACGCCATGGTGACCACGAAGAGGGGAAGGCCCACACCGATCAGTACCTGCCAGGAGAACTCCGGGCGTACGAAGGAAGGTGCGGCCAGCGAGGCGTGGAATCCACCGAGTTTCCACGATCCCTGTACGCCGGTCGCCATCACACCGGCCACGAGGGCCACGATGACCGCGTACCGCGGGAGCCACCGCTTGCCTGTCACATAGACGGCGAACATGGTGAAGACGACGAGGAAGTTGTCCTCCATCTGACCGAACAGTCCGGTGCCGAACTGTACGAGCACTCCGGCGAGCAGCGCGGACGCCAGGGCCACCGGGATCCTGTCCATGATCCGCTCGAACCAGCCGGTCACTCCGCTGAGCGTGATCAAGGCGGCCGAGAAGAGGAACGCGCCCACGGCCTCCGCCATGGTCACCCCGTGCAGGCTGGTCGCCAGCAGGGCGGCGCCGGGGGTGGACCACGCCGTGACCACCGGCGCGCGGTGGCGCAGCGACAGGCCGATGCACGTGATGCCCATCCCCACGCCGAGCGCGAGCACCCAGGAGTCGAGTTGGGCGGTGTCCGCGCCCGCGGCCCTGGCGGCGGTGAGGACGATGGCCACGGAGCTGGTGACCCCGATGAGCGTCGCGAGGAAGCCGGCCGCGACCGCGGTGACCGGCGCGGCGGAGCGTATGGCCTGATTCAGTTTCATGGTCGGTCGTTTTCCTTGCTCTGTCGCGGCCTGCCGTGCGGCTGCACCGATGAGGGAGAGCACCGGAGCGACCGCGATGGTGCCGAGCCCTCCGTGAGAGAAGACCTCAGCACCATAGGTGGCGCCCGGGGGTGCGGTGCGCGGCACCGTCGCGGTCGTGGGCTCGGCCCGCCGCAGCCCCTGCACACCGCTGACCGTACGTACGGCACGGAAACCGGCCCTTGCCTTCCCCTCGTCGCCCTGCTGACGAAACCGGCGACCAGCCCCTCTGTTTCTCCTTCCGGACCTGGGTCTGCGCCGAACGGGGCACCCGCGTTGCGCCGTACGGAGCGGGACCCGCCCGTGGCGGGAGCCCGGCAGGGGATGCGGGGTAGTGGACCGGACATGAGCGAACAGGACCCGGAGAAGGACGTCGAGGAGTGGGTGACCGGTGACGAGCCGGCCACCGGCGCGCAGCTGAGCTACCTGCACACCCTGGCCCGCGAGGCGCACGAGGAGGTTCCGCAGAACCTCACGAAGGCCGAGGCGTCGCGGATGATCGAGCGCTTGCAGCACGCGTCGCCGCGAACAGCCGGGCCGGAGGGGAACAAGGGCGGCGGCGTGTGAACGAGGAGGCCGGAGGCGGTCGCCGTCGGCCCGGCCCGGCCGCCTGCCGTCCGTCGTGACCGGCCCCGCCGACCATCCGTCGTGACCGGCCCCGCCGGCCGTCCGTGAGCGGGACCGCTGCGGCGATCCGGCCCCCGGCGGCGAAGGGGAGGTGGTCGAGGACCTCGCCGTACGGCCAGTCCTTTGCCCCGTGGAAGCACAGGGCGGTGGGGATCGGCGCCCGGCGCAGGTCCGCGGCGTGGGACCCGCCCGCCGCCATGGGCCGGGAGCCGGCCCGGGCGGCTCGCCCGGGCCCCCTCCCCGTGCGCTTCGTACGCGGGGCGGGGGCCGTCAGTCCGGCTCTCCGGGCCCCGGGGCCCGCGTGCGCCGTACTCGCCGTTCGTGGACCAGCCGCCCGACCATCGCCCCGCCGTACACGACGAATCCCACTCCCACCAGCCAGGACTGGAGAACCAGCACGGTCCCGATCGGGCCGTACGTCACCGCGTTCGACGCGATCAGCGGCGAGAAGACGAACTGGCTGAAGATCCGCAGCCCCAGTAGCCCCACCGCCGTCGCCACGGCCCCCGGCGCGAGCGCGCGCCAGCGGATCCGGCCGCAGAGCAGGAACCGCTGCGACCACCAGAAGAAGAAGAACAAGCCGATGAGGTCACCGCCGACGACCAGTACCGTCGCGACCACGGGCGACTCGTCGGGAGCGGGCGTCATGACGAAGAGCAGCAGGGCGGCCACCAGCCCGGCCAGCCAGACGACATGACGCCACATCGTGTGCCACCGCGTCGTCGGCAGGTCCCACACGCGCTCGTACCCGGTCTGCACGGCGGATCCGAACGTCACCCCGAAAGCGGCCAGCGCGGCGAGACCGAGCGCCGTTGTCTGCTGCAGCGCCTGGCCCGGCCGGCCGAACAGTTCCTTCACCTCCTCCTGCGACCTCTCGGACACGCCGAGCCCCGCCACGATCCACCGGGCGAAGCCGCGCCCGCTCGCGAGGTCGGCCGCGGCGACGACGATCAGCAGCGGCACCAGGGTGAGGAAACTCAGTGCCGCGAAACCCATGGCACGGTGCATGAGTTCCACCTCGCGTCCCCGGGCCCAGGTGAGCGCGAGGACCGAGGCCCGCAGTCGCCGTTGGAGTCGCGGGAGCCGGCGTCCGTGCTGCGCGGGGCGGCCGTCGTGCGGCACACCGGGTTTCGGGGGCATGCCCGGTCGAGTACCCGTAAGCGCCCGCATCGCCTCCAGCGTGCCTCCGAACGGGTGCCGTCCGCGCGTCCGCCCGGGTGGCCGAAGAACACTGGTGCTTCGAGGGCGTCGGGTGGGTAGGTTCCGCACATGACCGATGTCGTGGACGCGGATGAACTCCTGCGACGTGTGCGCAGGGCTCGTGACTGGGCCGGGCAGCAGGAAGAGCACTGGCGGGCCCGGTCGGACACCGTCGAGGCGGGCGGTTCCCGGGACGCTCCGGCGGCAGAGATCTTCGCCGCCGCGTACGAGGCGGTGCGGAAGGTACTGGACGAGGTGATCGATCCGGGAGCGAACGACCTCGATGGCTAGCGGAGCGGCCGGGGCCGGCCGCCGACGGGGCCGGGCCGGGAGAAGCAGGGGTGGTGTCGCGGCACCTTTGGGGTGATCTGCCGCAACCGGCGCCGGATCCGGGACGTCATCGGCAGCAAACCGCTGCTCTTCAACCAGATCGCGGGCGGCAAGTCACCACGTCTGTCACTCACCGAGCTGGCCGGGCTCGGGGTCGACGTGGCGATCTACAGCACGCCGTGCCTGTTCGCCGCGCACCACGCGATGGAAGAGGCGATGACCGGACTGAGGTCCGCCGACGGGCGTCTGCCCGTTGCGGAGGACGGCGGCGGCATCGGTGCCGGCGCGCCGGGAACGCACCGGCGCACCGGATGACGACCGCTCACTTGCCGCTGTCCTCCGCGAGGGTGTGCGCGACCAGCGCGTTGGCATGGCCGTGCCCGAGGCCGTGCTCGGTCTTGAGCCAGGCGACCAGTTCCATGTGCTTGGTCAGCGGCGATGATCGGATGAGGTCCTTCCACTCCGCGATCGGACGACCGTACTTCTGCTCGATCGACGGAAAGTAACTGGCGGGACCCTTCACGGACTCGTTCATACGTGCAGTTTGACACTGGTGTGCGGGGACGGGTCCGTTCCCCGCAGAATTACGCCCAGAGAGCAGCGCACCAGCCGTAAAAGTCCGGCCCGGGCGACAAGCCACCCCCGTCACGCGGTCGTCGAGCCGGGCCTGCCCGGCACATTCGCCGGTGACGACCAGGCGGAGGTACATCCCGCAGCCGGCCTCGGCGACAACGAGCGTCCCGCTCACCGAGCAGTTCTGGCTGCCGTTCCTTCCCGGTCCGTCGAACGCCCGGAGGTGGGGAACGGCGTGGCCAGGAAGACGGGCTTCCGCAGAGCGGTTCACGGCCGTTGCCGTCCACACGCCCCCGGTGCAAATCCCTGCTGGCTTACCGTCAGCTCGCCTTGGACGGACCCGAGGTGTCGACGGCCAGCGAGACGGCGAGCGCGCCCAGCACGGTGCCCATCATGTAGCGCTGCACCTTGAGCCAGGAGGGGCGGCGGGTGAGGAAGACGGCGATCGCGCCGGCCGCCAGGACGACGGCGAGGTTGACCGCGACGCTGACGACGATCTGGACCGAGCCGAGAACGATGCCTTGGAGAAGGACGTGGCCCTTGTCCAGGTCGATGAACTGGGGAATGAGTGAGAGGTACATGATGGCGATCTTCGGGTTGAGCAGGTTCGTCATCAGCCCCATCGTGAACAGCTTGCGCGGTGAGTCGTGCGGCACGTCCTGTGGGGTGAAAACGGAGACGCCACCCGGCTTGAGGGCGTTCCAGGCCAAGTAGGCGAGGTACGCGGCGCCCGCGAGCTTCACCGCGAAGTACAGCTCGGGTACGGCGGCGAAGGCGACCGACAGGCCCAGGTTCGCGGCGAGCAGGTACACCATGAAGCCGAGCGCCACACCGCCGAGGGAGATCATCCCGGCACGCCTGCCCTGGGTGATGCTGCGGGAGACCAGGTAGATCATGTTCGGTCCGGGGGTGAGCACCATGCCGAGGGCCACCGTCATCACGCCGAGGATCCCGCTCAGTTCAACCATGAAAACGCCTCATCCGGTGTTGTGCGGTGCCACCGTCCCCTGTCACACCTCGGCGGCCTGTCCGAACCCCTCCGCCACTTGCCGCGGTTCCTCGTCGGGGTGGCGCCGGGCAGCGTCCGACCGGTCCGCCGCCCCCTTCCGCAGGAATGAACCGAGTCTATTGCGAGCAATTACTCAATGCAATACACACATTGCTCTCGGTGCAATATGGTGGTTGGATGGGACGCCGGGACGAGAGCCACCTGGACAGCGGGAGAGCCGTGAGGAACTACCAGAGCGTCGCCGACACGGTGGCCGAGGAAATCGAAGCCGGCACCCTCCGGCCCGGCGACCGGCTCCCCCCGCAACGCGAGTTCGCGCGGCAGCACGGCATCGCCGGCTCCACCGCCACGCGCGTGTACCGGGAACTGGCCCGCCGGGGCCTGACGGTGGGTGAGGTGGGACGCGGCACCTTCGTCCGCGCGGCGCCCACGGAGCCCGCGGCCTCCGCCCCCGCGCTCACCGAACCCGCCGGCAGCCGTATCGACCTGGAGCTCAACTACCCGGTCGCACCCGGGCAGAACGAGCTCCTCGCCGAAGGACTCGGCGGGCTGCTGCGGCCCGATGCCCTCGGGTGCGCTCTGCGACCGGTCGGCGCGTCCGGCCTCCCGGCCGTCCAGGAGTCCGCCGCCGACGTACTCTCCTGCGGCGGCTGGCGCCCGGACCCGGCGCGGATCCTGTTCGCGGGCAACGGGCGGCAGGCGATCTCGGCCGTCGTCACCGCCCTGGTGCCGCCGGGCGCCCGGCTCGGCGTCGAGGAGCTCACCTACCCGGTCGTCAAGGCCGTCGCCGCCCGGCTCGGCATCACCCTCGTCCCGCTGGCCATGGACGGTGAGGGGCTGATCCCGGAGGCCGTCGAGGAGGCCCACGCCGCCGCCCCGCTGCACGCCGTCTACGTACAGCCGAGGCTGCACAACCCGCTGTCGCTCACCATGCCCGCCCGGCGCACCGAGCGGCTGGCCGACGTCCTGTTGAGACATGGGATTCCCGCGGTCGAGGACACCGTCTGGGCCTTCCTCCGCGATGAACTCCCGCCGCTGGCCGCATACGCCCCCGAGTGCACCGTCCTGATCGACAGCCTGTCCAAGCGCATCGCACCCGGTCTGACCCTCGGCTTCGTGGTGGCGCCCGACGCCTGGGCGAGCGACATCCTCTCCACTCTGCGGTCGGGCGGCTGGGCCCCCATGCGGTTCGCCCTGGAGGCCGCCCACCGCTGGCAGCAGGGCGGCACCGTGAAGGCGCTGGTGGAGGCCAAGCAACGGGAAGCGGTGGTACGGCAGGAGATCGCGGCCCGGCATCTCGCCGGATTCGCCGTGCAGAGCGATCCGCGCTCCTACCACTGCTGGTGGCAGCTGCCCCGCCCGTGGCGCGCGGAGACTTTCGTCGCCGCCGCGGCCCGGCACGGTATCGGCGTGGTGCCCGCCGCCGCGTTCACCGTCGGCCGCGGCCACGCCCCGAACGCCATCCGGCTGGGGCTCGCCTCACCGCAGCCCGACGTCCTCTCCCAGGCACTCGGCACGCTCGCCGGGCTCGCCCGGTCCTCGCCGGACGGCCTCGTCACCGATTGACGACCACCTGCGTGAACACGGCCGAGAAGTCCGGCAGTCCGGGGTACGGACCGTCGGCGCCACGGCCGTACGCAGGTACCGGTGCGGATCGCGACGAACCTCGCGCCGGGGCGGACGGCGTCCAGAGCCAGAACACCGACGTGATCGAGGGTGCCGTCCCGCCACCGGACGCGAGGATGGAGCCGGCCGCCCCGGCACCCGGCCCAAGGCATTCAAGGCAGTGCAGGAACTGCAGAACAACCTCGTCGTCCAACTCAACGGGCTCGCTGTCGTCTCGGTGGACGAAGACGGCGAGACTCATGTGGACACTCCCGCCAAGAGCGAGAAAGTGGCCAAGTCGGCCACTGCGGGTGCTCTGTGGGGCCTGGTCTTCGGGATGCTCATCCTCACGCCAGGTATCGGAGTGGTGGGCGCCGCGCTCGGTGGGCTCTTCGGCAAGCTGAGCCAAATGGGTGTCGACAACAGCTTCCGGGAAAAAGTCCAGTCTCTCCTCAAGCCCGGCTCCGCTGCCGTCGTGATCATGGCTTCGAAGATCACCGAGGACAAGTTCGCCGCTGCCATGCAGCCCTACGGCGGAACCGTCCTCAAGACGTCGCTCGCGGAACAGGACGAGAGAGAGCTTGCGGAGCAGCTCGCCGGCACTCAGTAGGACCCTGCCCGTGCCTGGACAGTCCCCTCGCGGAAGGAAAGACCTCGTGACCAGACGCACGAGAGGTCCGGCGAGCAAGCAGCGGCTCGCCGCGGTCACCCTGGTGCTGGTCACGACCACAGCTGGCGTGGCCACCCTCACTTCGTGCGGCGAGGGCGAGGGCGAGGGTGCGAGCAGTTCACCCTTCAGCCCACGCCCGACACCGCCTGACACGTCGTCCTTCACCGGCACGCCGCCGTCCGCCCTGGCCTCCGCGGAGGTTTCGGCCCGCGCCTCGGCGTCCGCTGCGGCCTCGTCGGCATCGGCTGCCGCCTCCGCCTTCGAGGCATCCGTCTCGGCCGAAACGGCCCGCGCCAACGCGGCGGCCGCTGCCGAGCTGAAGAAGGTGCCGGGCGGTGGCAACGCGAGAGCGGACGTCTCGCTGACCGGAAAACCGAAAGCTCAGACCGGCGGGATCCTCGCCGTGGTCGTCAACATCACCAACCGTTCCGACAAGCAGGCGTCGTATGCCGTCAAGGTCGACTTCACCGATCCCTCCGGCAAGGTGGTGGAGAGCAGGATCGTCGGCGCGCAGGATCTCGACCCCGGGGAGAAGGCTCAGCCCCTGGCCATCAGCCGGAAGCCCGTCGAGCCGGTGCTGACGCCCAGGATCGCCAAGGCTCAGCGGTACTGACGGGGGCTTCGAGCAACTGACCGGGGAACCGGTCACGTCTTTCATCGAGTTTCATCGAGGTTGAGCACATCGCGCGTTGCAGTGCCGGGGTCTCCGCAGCGGCGAGGCGGCGCTTGCGCCTGGGCAGGCCGAAGGCCGGGTGCGAGACGCCCCACAGCGAGATGCCGAGGAGGCCCGCCTTGATCCGCACGGCCTCCCGGCCGCCCATGCACTTCGGCTTCGCCCGCGCTCCGTCGTCGACCATCTGCAGGATTCCGTCCCGTCGGCCGAGGCTGATGTGATTGCCCGCGTAGGGCAGCTTGGCGTTCGCGGCCTTACGACCGGTCAGGCGTCCCACGATCACCTCCGTGGCCTGCCGGCCGGTGGAGCCCGCCGAAACGCAGGCCCGGCGCAGGTGGCTGCGGGCTCCGGCGGAGAGCTGGGCTGGCCGGCGACGTGGCCGCCCAGACCTGCGACGCGGCGGCCGTTTCTCCGTACCTGTATCAGACCCTTGCGAGACCGGCTCGGGGGTGGATCTCCCGGCGCGGCCCGGGGCCGGCGAGGTGGTCGCGGACGAAAACGGTGCGGGCCGCGCGGCCGAGTTCTTCGCGTGCGAGGACTGAGTACCTCTGCTGTGGGCAGGCGAGTGGAATGGCTGACCTCGGAGAGATCCTGCAAGTAACCATGCGCCGCCGTCGCCTGACCGTGCAGGCCCTCGCGGAGCGAACCGGAATCCGTACGCCACGGATCAGGGCGTTCGTGGAGGACGGGGCGAGCGGCCCCGTCCATCCCACTGAGCAGGAGCTGGCCGAACTCGCCGGCGCCCTGGGGCTGCCACTGCCCGACGTCCTTCACGCGGCCCGGGTTCTCGGCAAGGCCCTGGCCTGACACTGTTCTGGTGTTCATGGCAGTGATCGCGGTGCTGCTGCCGGCGCTCTTCCTCTGCTTGGTGCTTGTACTGGGCCGATACGAGGAACGCCTGTTCGCGCCCTTGCCCGCCCGACGGCACCGCCACTCCCGCAGGGCCCGGCACGCGCGACGATGAGACAGAAGCCCGCCGCCCTGCGCCGAGCCCCTGTCGCCGTGTTCTCGGGCCGGGTCCTGGCAGAGCGTCCGCGCCCGCCCGCAGCCGTGCAGGCCGCCGGACGTCACGAAGGCGCGTGGCTGTGCGGTCGGCGTCGGCGGTGAACTCGCTGTGCCGACAGGCCGACGCCGGAACACCCGCACGAGACTGCGTCCGTAGTCGCGAGGAGCGACGCCCGGAGCGGAGAACGAGGTTCAGGACCCGGTGTTTCCGGTTACCCGGGTGCCATGGCATCAATGTGGCAGCGAAAGCATGACGATACCCGGCACCGGCGGACGGACCATGGAACGGAGCCGGATTCCGGTACCGGCTCGGAGCCCGGTCCGGACCCGCAGGTGGAGCGCGACGCACCGGACCAACCGACCGAGATGCGAACGAAGTCGTGGTGGGCGGTGCTCAAGCGGACGGTGGCGGAGTTCCAGGACGACGAGCTGGCCGACCGCGCCGCGGCGCTGACCTACTACGGGGTACTGGCACTTTTCCCCGCTCTGCTGGTACTGGTCTCCCTGCTGGGCATCGCCGGTGAATCAGCGACCAAGAGCATCCTGGACAACCTCAAGCAGATGACCCCCGGCTCGGCGCGGGACATCATCTCCAGCGCGGTCACCCAACTGCAGGGCAACGGCGGCACCGGATCCGTCCTGGCGATCGTCGGCCTGCTGGGTGCGCTGTGGTCGGCGTCCGGCTATGTGGCCGCGTTCATCCGCTCCTCCAACGCCGTCTACGACATGCCGGAGGGCCGGCCGGTGTGGAAGGTACTGCCGGTGCGGGTGGGCGTCACCTTGGTGCTGATGGTCATGGCGTGCGTCAGCGCGCTCATCGTGGTGTTCACCGGCGGACTCGCCCAGCACGTGGGCACGGCACTGGGCATAGGAGACTCCGCGCTGACGGTGTGGTCGATCGCCAAGTGGCCCGTACTGGTCCTCCTCGTCACCATCATGATCGCGATCCTTTACTGGGCCTCCCCCAACGTCAGGGGCCGCGGCTTCGCGTGGGTCACCCCCGGCAGCTTCCTCGCCCTGGTCATCTGGATGATCGCCTCGGCGGGCTTCGCCCTGTACGTGGCGAACTTCGGTTCGTACAACAAGACGTACGGCACCCTCGCCGGAGTGATCATCTTCCTGGTGTGGCTGTGGATCACGAACCTGGCGGTCCTCCTCGGCCTCGAGTTCGACGCGGAGATGGCTCGCGAGCGCGCCATCATCGGCGGCCACCCCGAACACGAGGAGCCGTACGTCCAGCCCCGCGACACCCGCGCATGGACCGACGACGACCGCAGGGAAATGGCCGGCAGCTAGCCCGGCTCCGCCGGGCCCCGGCACGCGCCGCTCGGACTGGCGCAGGAACACGGACTGGCGCAGGAACACGGACTGGCGTAGGAACACGGATGGCGGGGAAGCAGATGATCATGCGTCTACTTCATGACTTCCAGGGCCTCGACCGGCAGCTGACCCGCCGAGCCGCCTCCTGGGATTCGCCCTGGGTCCGGCAAGTGCTGCCGACGGTGGAGTCCGCAGCGGAGAAAACGAAACTCTGGTGGGGCACCGCCCTGGTCATGGCCGCCACGGGCGGGCACACCGAGCGCAAAGCCGCAGCGGCGGGCCTGGCCGGCATGCTCACCGCGCAGCTGATCGGCAACGCGGGGTGCAAGCAGCTGTACGAGCGGCGCAGACCTCCCGTGGAGATCATTCCGCACGACGACGCCGAGGACCGGCCGGACAGCTCCTCCTTCCCCTCCGGACACACCGCGGCCGCCGTGGGCTTCACCGCCACGGTGGCCCTCGTCTCCCCGTGGTGGGGAGCGGCCGCCTCGGTCCCCGCCGCGATGGTGGCCGTGGAGCGTGTCCACAGCGGAGCGCACTACCCCAGCGACGTCGCGGTCGGCGCCGCCATCGGACTGACCAGTGCCTGGCTGGTCCACCGCGCACCTCGGCTGCTCCGCAGGCTGCTGTAACCCCTGTACGGGCTGCCGGCCGCCCGCATGGCCGGACAGAGCTCGGGTACGCGGCGAAGAACGCCCCGTACCGATACGAACGGAGAGTCAGGTGTCATGGCGGCACGCTTTGAGGTACGGCACCGGCCCGGCAAGGGCTGCCACTTCGCACTGATCCTCACCAGCGAGTACTACGAAACCCACCGCGTCCGCCCGAACGGCATCGACTCCGCCAAACGCAACGCCGACGCGCCCGTCCACGACGTCACCCCCCGGCGTCGGCAAAGGAAGCCGACACCGGGGGCGCGGCCGCCGGCAGTCATGCCGGGTCACGTCTACGGCGTGTCCCGGCTGAGCATGGAAAGGCAGGTAGGACGATGAGCACGTCCATGGACCCCCCGCCGCGTCAGAGTTTCGAGGCCGAGGCGCCGGTGAGTGAGCTGGTCAAGCAGGCGTCGGAGCAGGTCTCCCAGCTGATGCGGCAGGAACTGCGCCTCGCGCAGGCCGAGATGCAGCAGAAGGGCAAACGGTTCGGGGTCGGAGGCGGCCTGCTCGGCGGAGCCGGCGCGGTCGGCTTCCTCGCCCTCCAGGCTCTTGTCGCCACCGCGATCGTGGCACTGAGCCTGATGTGGCCGCTGTGGGTCTCCGCGTTGACCGTGACCGCGGTCCTGGCGGTACTGGCCGCGGTGCTCGCCGCCGTGGGCAAGAAACAGATCAGCCAGGCGAGCCCGCCCGCCCCTGAGCTGGCCATCGACGGCGTCAAGGCCGACGTCGCTGAGATCAAGGAGAAAGCGCACCGATGACCGTCAACCCGCAGGACAACGGCTCCACGCCCACCCCCGAAGAGCTCCGCGAGCAGGTGGAAGGAACCCGCGAGAAGCTCGGTCAGACCGTCGAAGCACTGGCCGCCAAGGCCGATGTCAAAGCCCAGGCACAAGAGAAGGCGGCACAGGTCAGGAGCCAGGTGCAGGACAAGGCCGCTCAGGCACTGCAGCTGGCGCAGGACAAGACTCCCGAGCCGGTCCGTGAGAAGGCCGCACAGGCCAAGGAGCAGATCGCGCAGGCAGCGGCCGCCGTGGCAGACAAGTTTCAGGAGAAGGCCCCGGACCCGGTCCTGGAGAAGGCGTATCAGGCAGCGGAGAGCACACGCGGCAACCGTGGCCTGCTCATCACCGGAGTCGCCGCGCTCGCCGTGCTCGTCCTCGTGCGCCGTAAGAGGAGCGGACGCTGATGAAAGCGTCCAAGATCGCCTACAAGCCCGTCGGCATGGTGCTCGGCGCCGTCGGTGGCCTCGTGGCCGGCGCCGTCTTCAAACAGGCATGGAAAGTCATCGGTCATGACGAAGACGCCCCGGACGCCACCGACGAGGACCGCGGCTGGCGGGAGGTCCTGCTCGCCGCCACCGCCCAGGGCGCGATCTTCGCCGCCGTGAAAGCGGCCGTCGACCGCGGCGGCGCCACCGCGGTGCGACGCCTGACCGGCACCTGGCCCGGCTGACCCGTCCTCACGAAAGCCACCAGCACCGCAGGAACAGCCCCCGGTTGCTCCTGAGCACGCCTGGGCGCCGGCGGACCGGTCTGCCGGCGCCCAGGCGCACAAGACCGACCGATGTCCTGGACCGTCCCGGTGCGCGTGGCGATTACCGGCCAGGGCCGGTGTCTGCGTTTGCGGTCGGAGACGCGGCCGACGATGCCTTCGTCGCGTACTGCGGTCGCGTCATGCATGCGTCCAGGTCGCACTGCATCGGTCCATGACGTGCGGCCCCGGTGGTCACGGGCCGTCCCCGTTCGAGGACGCGCGGAGCACCGAGGCGCCCACGGGGGTGAGAGTGTGCAGCACCGTCGTGGCGTGCCGGCTGCTGATGATGAGCCCGGCGTCACGCAGTGCGGTGGCGTGCCGGCTGGCGGACGCCGCGGAAACCCCTGCCGCTCGGGCGATCTCCCCCGTCGTCGCCCCGGTGGCAGCCGCGTACAGGGCTGCCGCCCGGGTCCGCCCGAGGAGCGTCGTCAGGGGTACGGACGGATCGCCGGCGAGCCGGTGGCCCGGAGCACGGGCCCGGCTTCCGTGGACCGTACGGAAGCCGGGCCCGTGCAGGTGCGTGGTCCGAGGCCGCCGGCGCGGGGCGGCCCGGAACCCGTCTCACATGTGCCGGCCCATCGCCGGCATCGGCGGCATCATCCTGTGCAGCATGCCCTGGTGCTGCTGCGAGGGGCGCTGCTGTTCCCCGTGCAGGGCGTTGAGGATCAGCAGGCCGCCGGTCGTCGCGGGCACCGCCCACTGCATCCACGCCAGGTGGCGCTTGGCCTTCTCCAGGTCGACGGGGTGCTTGGCCGCCTTCTCGGTGTCCTCGGGGTCCGAGGAGGACGCGAGTTCCACCTTCTTGCCGAGCAGCCGGGCGTACGCGGTGGCGGCCAGTGCCCCACCGGTGAGAACCGTCTTGGCCAGGGTGGAGGCCGCCACACCCTGCTGGGTCGCGACGCGGGCGGCGTTGGCCGCCAGCAGGCCGCTGCTGCCCACCAGGTGGACCGCGATGGCGGCGGCGTTGACCGGCGTCCATTTCGCCCAGCCGCTACTGGCGATCCGCGCGCCGGCGGCCTCGGTTCCGCCCTCGGACACGGCGGCGCCGTTCAGTCCTACGGCTCCCATCAGCGAACCGCCGAACCACGCGGCCAGACCCAGATCGTGCAGACTGCGCAGGACGGTGTTGCGTTCCGACATCTGAAGGCTCCCTGGGGCAGAAGGTCTCGACGGCGCCTGTCCGCGACATCCCGATCACGCTCACACACCGCACGGGTCATCGCCACAGCAGTAGTGCGAACGGACGAACCTTCGGCGGGCACACCGGGGGGCGGGTGCGTACACACACGCGCCCCCCGGCCCTGTCGGAGCGGTGTCAGCCGGTGGTGCAGGCCTTGCCCCCCTGGGTGAATGCCGCGGGTCCGTCATTGGCCCCCGACCAGCTGCCGGTGAACCCGAAGCCGACCGACGCGCCGGGTGGCACCTTCGCGTTCCAGCCCAGGTTCTTCACCGTCACCGCCGCGCCCTCCTGTGCGTACGAGGCGTTCCACAGCTGGGTGACTTTCTGGCCGTTCGGGAAGGACCAGCCCAGCGACCAGCCGTCCCAGGCCGTGCTGCCGCTGTTGGTGAGGGTCGCCTCGGCCTGGAAGCCGCCGGACCACTGGTTCGTGATCCTGTAGGTGACGGAGCAGGTGCCCGGGCCCGGAGGGTCGCCCGGGTCACCGGGACCGCCGGGACCGCCGGGACCGCCGGAGTCCGCCGTGTCGCCGTACAGGATGCCGCGGCCGTTGGTCCCCACGTACACCCGTCCGTAGACCCGGGGGTCACCGGTGACGGCCGCGCCGGTCCACCCCCACTGGTGGGCGTCGTCATTGATACGGGTCCAGCTCGCTCCGGCGTCCGTGGAGCGGAAGATGCCGCGTACGCCGCCGATCTTCGCGCTGGTGTAGAGGGTCTGGTACGAGGCGCCCGGCGCGGCCTTGCCGAAACCGATCGTGTCGGCCTCGGTCACGCCGGTCAGCCTGGTGAAGGTGGCCCCGCCGTCCGTCGAGTGCCACAGCCCGTACGCGCCCCCGGCCGATCCGCCGGCCAGCCAGATGTCGCCCTTGGCGCCCGGCACCGCCTTGAAACGGACGCTGCCGTCCGTGGGCAGTCCGCTGGACGCCTTCGCCGTGAAGGTCGCACCGCCGTCCGAACTGGCGTAGAAAGTGCCGGACTTGAAGCCGTAGAAGGTCTTCGGGTCGACACGGTCGGACTCCACGACCGCGTCCGCCGGCAGACCGGTGGACGCGGTCCAGGAGGAGCCGGATCCGGTCTGCACCCCCGCGCCCTGCGGGCTCCACACGAACCGGCCGCCGTCGGCGGACACCGCGACCGTGCCGCCGCCGGTCACGCCGGCCGGGTCGCTTCCCGCCTGCCAGGTGGCGCCGTTGTCCCGGGAGAAGGAGACGTGCGGGCCCGCTTCGGCGTTGCCCACCCGTACCACCGTGTCCGGCTCGGACTCGGCGAAGTCCAGACTGGTCGTGGTGGAGAAGTTCGGCGACTGGTACATCAGCGCCGGCACCTTGGTGACGTCGGTGTGGCGGAAGCCGCCGATGTCCCCCAGCGCGCTCAGCAGCGGCGCCCCGGACGGCGGCGCGGCGAGGTCGTTGACCGCGGTCTCCTCCAGGCCCCGCACCATCGGCTCTACGGTGAACTTGCCGCCGGTGTCCCACGCGCCGAGGTTCTCGGTTCCGTAGACCGTCGCGCCCGTCCCGTACATCATGCGGTCCGAGTCGAACGGGTCGATCTCCAGGGCCTCGGTCATCCACCCCAGCTTCGGACTCTGTTCGGGCGGCGCGGGATGCGCGCCCCAGGACAGCCACGGCACGGACGAGACGTCCATCGTGTAGCGGTTGGCGCGCTCGGGATACGAGGAGTAGGACCAGGCCGTCGTCCAGGTGGCGCCCCGGTCCGTGGAGCGGAAGATCTGCGTGTCCGGCCACCAGGAGCTGTAGCCGGTCACCATGACGGTGCCCGGGCGCTGCCGGTCGATGCTCAGTCCGCTGAAGCCGTAGTGCGTGTCGGCCTCGGCGACCGGGCTGATGTCCTTCCACTCCCCGGTCTTCGTCGCGTACCGCCAGACCTGGCCCTTGCCGCCGTCGTACGGTCCGCCCGTGTCGCTGTAGGGGAGGTAGAGGTAGCCGTTCTCGGCGTCGAGGACGCCCTTGTGGGCGAGCAGACCGGTGGGCTGGCCCGCGAGCCGCGACCAGGTCGCGCCCGCGTCGGTCGAGCGGTAGACCGTGTTCTCCTTGTCGGCGACGCCCACGTAGACCGTCCTGGTGGCGCTGCCCGGCGATCCGGTGGACTCGTCGAAGGTGACCCAGACGATGCCCTGGTTGTCGGAGGCGTACCCGCTCGTGTCGGACGGGTCCTGCCGGTAGTTGCCGGGGTTGGGGAAGGCGGTCACCTGCGACCACGTGACGCCCGAGTCCGTGGAGCGCCACAGGCCCTTGCCGCTGGGCGCGCCGAGGTAGAGCACGCTGTTCTTGTGCGGGTCCACCGCGAGGCGCTCGCCCATGCCGCGCCCCGGCATGTTGCCGCCCAGCTTGAACGGCAGGCCGGTCTTCTTCCAGCTCGCGCCCCGGTCGGAGGAGCGCAGTACGGCGCCGTTGCCCGGGTCCCAGTCGTTGGTGTACGTGCCCACGGCCGCGTAGACCTTGCTCGGCTCGACGGCGTCGGAGGCGATGCTGACGACGCCGGTGTGCCCCCAGTCCTCCCAGCCCACCGAGTCCAGGAGCGGTGTCCACGTCCGGGTGTCCTGCTGCCAGCGGTAGGCGCCGCCGATGTCGGTGCGGGCGTAGGCCAGGTTCTTCTCGGTGCGGTTGAAGACGATGCCGGGAACGAAGCCGCCGCCGTCGATCCGCACGTTCTTCCAGGTGTAGGTGTCCGCGGCCACCGCCGCGGCCGGCCTGTCCGCGGCGGCCCGGCCTGCCGGTTCGGCAAAGCCCGGTGGCGCGCCGGCGAGGAGGCCGCCGGTCAGGGCCGGCAGGGCGAGCAGGACGGAGAGCAGGCGCGCTCTGCCCGGCCGTGGCACAGGGGATCGCATGGGGGGTGTCCCTTCAGTGGTGCCGGTGGGGCCCGGAACCGGTGATGACGTGGAGACGGGTGCGACTCCGCCGACCGGAGTGGAGTTCGGTCTTGCCGTGCTGCTCACTCCGTCGGCGGAACAACAAGCTGCGAACCAGTGGGAGCGCTCCCAGAGTGGAGAGGGGAAGCGAGAGGGGTCAAGGGGCTTGAAGAGTCGAACTAATTCGACAGATGAATACGTGAACTCCTCTGTTGCTTGACGGAACTTGCCGCTAGCTTCAAAACACCAGTGGGAGCGGTTCCATCAGTCGACGCGTCTGTGACGGCGTGTCAGAGCTGTAAGGAGTCGCTCATGTGACGCCCCCCGCATTCACCCGCACCGCTTGTCGGTGCCGCCCTCGCCCCGCCTTCGGTGGCGAGCCGGAACACGATGCTCACGCCTGTCGCCGCGCCGTGGCCCGATGTGCACGGACCGGCGTACCCCGGTTGGCCCCGAACGCCTGGAAACCCTCCTTCGGGCCGCCGCTGATCGGCAGATGTGACGGCACACCGATGCGCCGTCAGGACCTCGGACGACTCGACAGACAGGACCCGAGATGAACCGCACAAGAATCGCGTTACTCGCCGCGCTCGCGCTGGTGTCCGGGACGGCCGGAACCGCCATGGCGACGATGCCCACGGACACGGGCGCGGGCGCGTCCGCCGTCCCCTGCACCGTCGACTACAAGGTGCAGAACCAGTGGGGCGGCGGGTTCAGCGCCGCCGTCACCGTCACCAACCACGGCTCCGCCAAGAACGGGTGGGCCGTGAAGTGGTCGTACGCCGGCGACCAGAAGGTCACCCAGGGGTGGAACGCCAGGATCAGCCAGAGCGGCGCCCAGGTCACCGCCGCCAATGAGGGCTACAACGCCTCGCTCGCCACGGGCGGCTCGGTCAGCTTCGGCTTCAACGCCACCCACAGCGGAACCAACGCCCTGCCCGCCGCCTTCACCCTCGACGGCGTCACCTGCAACGTCGACGGAGGCGGCCCCGGCCCCGGCCCCGACCCCACGGACCCGCCCGTGCCGGGCACCCGGGTGGACAACCCGTATGCCGGTGCCAAGGGGTACGTGAACCCGGAGTGGGCCGCGAAGGCCGCCGCCGAACCGGGCGGCGCCGCCGTGGCCGGCCAGCCCACCGGCGTCTGGCTCGACCGGACCGCCGCGATCGAGGGCGTGGGCACCGGCATGGGCCTGCGCGACCACCTCGACGAGGCGCTCAAGCAGAAGGGCACCGGCGAACTCTACGTACAGCTCGTCATCTACAACCTGCCGGGACGTGACTGCGCCGCCCTCGCCTCCAACGGCGAACTCGGCGCGACGGAGATCGACAAGTACAAGAGCGACTACATCGACCCGATCGCGGCGATCCTCGCCGACCCGAAGTACGCCTCGCTGCGGATCGTCACCACCGTCGAGATCGACTCGCTGCCCAACCTCGTCACCAACGTCACGCCGCGCCCCACCGCCACGCCGAACTGCGACGTCATGAAGGCCAACGGCAACTACATCAAGGGGGTCGGCTACGCCCTCAACAAGCTCGGAAACGCACCCAACGTCTACAACTACGTCGACGCCGGACACCACGGCTGGCTCGGCTGGGACGACAACTTCGGTGCCTCCGCCGACCTGTTCAAGCAGGCGGCCACGGCCGAGGGCGCCACGGTCGGCGACGTCCACGGGTTCATCGTCAACACCGCCAACTACAGCGCCCTGAAGGAGAACAACTTCACCATCGACGACAGCGTCAACGGTGTCTCGGTCCGCCAGTCCAAGTGGGTCGACTGGAACCGCTACACCGATGAGCTCTCCTACGCGCAGGCCATGCGCAACAAGCTCGTCTCGATCGGCTTCGACACCAAGCTCGGCATGCTGATCGACACCTCGCGCAACGGCTGGGGCGGCAGCGCCCGTCCCGCCCAGCCGGGGCCGAAGACCACCGTCGACACCTATGTGGACGGTGGCCGCTACGACCGCCGCATCCACCTCGGCAACTGGTGCAACCAGGCGGGTGCCGGGCTCGGCGAGCGTCCGCAGGCCGCGCCCGCCGCGGGGATCGACGCGTACGTCTGGATGAAGCCCCCGGGTGAGTCCGACGGCGCCAGCAAGGCGATCCCCAACGACGAGGGGAAGGGCTTCGACCGGATGTGCGACCCGACGTACACCGGCAACCCCCGGAACAACCACAACATGTCGGGTGCCCTGCCCGACGCTCCGCTGTCCGGCCAGTGGTTCTCCGCCCAGTTCCAGCAGCTCCTGAAGAACGCCCATCCGGCACTGTAACGTCCGGAGCACCGGTGCGGCGTCCCTCCCGGGGGCGCCGCACCACCGTGCCTCCGTCCCCCGTGCGCCCTGGACGGGAGGACAATAAGTCGAAGCGCTTCGACTCACCCTCTGGACAGCTCTGAAGTGCCCCTCTAAGGTCGGAACCAGTATCTGTCACTGACACTGCGGCAGCCGGAGGCGAAGCGTTTCGCCACCCCGGCCGCCATGTTCGGGAGATGTCGAATGGTCACCCTCGCCGAGGTCGCCCGCCACGCCGGAGTCTCGGCCAGCACGGTGAGTTACGTCCTCAGCGGCAAGCGCTCGATCTCCTCCGCGACGCGCCTGCGTGTCGAGCGCAGCATCCAGGATCTCGGCTACCACCCCAATGCGGGCGCCCGGGCCCTGGCGAGCAGCAAGTCCAACATCATCGCGCTGATGATGCCGCTGCGCACCGACATGTACGTACCCGTGATGATGGAGATCGCCGTCGCCGTCGCCACGACCGCGCGCACCCACGGGTACGACGTGCTGCTGCTGACCGGCGAGGAGGGGGCGCCCGCCGTACGCCGGGTCACCGGCAGCGGGATGGCGGACGCCATGATCCTGATGGACGTCGAGCTCGACGACGACCGGCTGCCGCTGCTGCGCGAGAGCGGGCAGCCCGCCGTGCTCATCGGTCTGCCCGCCGAAACTGTCGGGCTGACCTGCGTGGACCTCGACTTCGTGGCGACGGGTGCGCTCTGCGCCGAGCACCTGGCCGGCCTCGGCCACCGCGACATCGCGGTGATCGGCGAGGCGCCCGCCGTCTACGAGCGGCACACCGGCTTCGCCGAGCGCACCCTCGAAGGGCTGCGCGCCCGCGCCCGCGAGCTGGACCTGCGTCTGCTGCACCGCCCCAGCGACGGCGGGTACGACGCGATGGCCGCGACCCTCGCCCGGATCTTCGACGAGCGGCCCCGCACCACCGGCTTCGTCGTGCAGAACGAGTCGGCCGTCGAGCCACTGCTCGCCCTGTTGCGCCGGCAGGGCCGGGCGGTCCCCGAGGACGTGTCCGTGGTCGCCGTCTGCCCGGACCCGGTCGCGGTCCATGCCTCCGTACGGCTGACGTCGGTGGCCATCCCGGCCCAGGAGATGGGGCGGCGGGCGGTGGAGCACGTCGTCGCCAAGCTGAACGGGCACGGCACGGACGGCATCGAACTGCTCGCCCCGGAACTGACGGTGCGGGCCAGCACGGGGCCCGCCCCCGCCTGACCCGCGCCGACCCCTGACCCGCACCCCGCCTGATCTGCACCCGCCTGGCCTGCACCGGCCCGGCCCGGCCCGGCCCGGCCCGTACCGTGGGTCCGGTCAGTTCCGGGCTTCCTCCCTCACTTGGTGCCGAGGTAGTAGCTCACCTGCGGCGGCTGGTTGTAGCCGGTGTTCTGCCATGCCACACCGAGCCGGTAGACCGGGTCGCTCATGAGCGTCGGCAGGCGGTACTCGGTGGGGTGCGGGGTGGTGTACAGCCGCAGCGCGGTGGAGTCGGCGTTGCGCCACAGCATCTCCTCGCGCCAGTCGCCGAGGAGGTCGGCGCTCAGCGAGGGGTTGCCCTTGGTCCAGTTGTTGGACCGGGCGTCCTGGTCGTACCAGATGCGGGTGAGCTCACTGTCGCCGTCGTACTTCAGCACCTGGCCGTAACCGGAGCCCGCCGAACCCGACCAGCGGTGGTCGAGGAGCTCGCGGTGGGCATCGCCGTCCCACCAGATCGCGGAGTTGTACGAGGCGCCGCCGCCGAAGGCCGGGACCGTGTCGCTGATCCTGGTGCCGTCGGCGGCGTGGAGCCCGCCGCCGCTGGACCAGCACTCGGCCCCGGCGTGGCCGCGTGTCAGGTCCGCGCAGATGCCGCGGCCGACGTCGGTTCCGGTTCTGCCGCCCCACAGGACCGCGCCGGTCTTCGCGTCGTGCATCTCGTAGCCGTACGCGGAGCCCGTGTGCTCGTGCACGTTGAAGGACTCCAGACCGGGACGGGCCGGATCCAGGTCGCCGACGTGCAGCGCGTCACCGTGACCCAGCCTGGTCGTCCACAGCCCGTGGCCGTTGTCGTCGACGGCCATGGCGCCGTAGACGATCTCGTCCCTGCCGTCCGCGTCCACGTCGGCGACCGCGAGATTGTGATTGCCCTGCTGGTCGTAACCCTTGCCCGCGTTGGTGGAGCTGTTGCTGTCGAACTTCCAGCGGCGGGTGAGGCCGGTGCCGTTCCAGTCGTACGCCGCCAGCGCGACGCGCTCGTAGATGCCGCGGCTGAAGATCATGCTGGGCCTGGAGCCGCTGACGTACGCGGTGGCGGACAGCAGCCGCCCTTCCCTGTTGCCCCAGGTGTCGCCCCAGTCGGAGACGGCGCCCCGCGCGGGCTCGAAGGGGACCGAGTCCATGACTCTGCCGGTCCGCCCGTCGAAGACCGACAGGAACTCGGGGCCGCTCAGCACCGCGCAGTCGGCGGCCAGGTGCGAGGCCCTCGCGTCGCCTATGACGGTGCCGGCGGAATCCTTCGACCCGTCGGACGTCCGGAGCGCCATCTCGGCCCTGCCGTCACCGTCGTAGTCGTACACCTGGAACGAGTCGTAGTGCGAACCACTGCGCACGTTCGTCCCGAGGTTCACGCGCCACAGCCGCCTGCCGCTCAGCTCGTACGCGTCGTAGACCGTCGGGCCCGTGCAGGTACCGGAGTTGGCCACGTCGGTGGCGTTGGACGGCGCCCACTTCAGGACCAGCTCGTAGGCGCCGTCGCCGTCCAGGTCCGCCGTGGAGGCGTCGTTGGCGGCGTAGGTGTAGGCGACGCCGTCGCGGGTCGTGCCGCCCGGCGGCTTGTCGAGGGGGATGTCGAGACGGCCGGAGGCCCATACGCCGGCCTTCTCGCCCGGCTGCTCCACACCGCCGACGACGGCCCGGAGTTCGTACGAGGAGCCGGTGCTCCCGGCCGTGTCGAGGTAGTTGGTCTTCTGGGTCTGCTGGATCAGCGTCCCGCCGCGGTACAGCTTGAAGGACACGTCCTCCGTGTCGCTGCCGAGCATGCGCCAGGTGACCAGGACGCCTCCGCTCGCGGGTACGGCGACGGGCCCGCGGCCGAGCTTCTCGGCCACGCGCGCGGCGGCCAGGGCGGTGGTGGCCTTGTTGGCGGGCCGGGACATCTCTCCGGCGGCACCGGCGGCACCGGCGGCACCGGCCGCTCCGGCGGACTGGCTGACGGTCAGGGCGCCGGCGGTCGCGACGAGCGCGGTGGCGAGCAGTCCCGCGGTCTTCATGACGCCTCGGCGGCGCCGGCGGGCGAGGCGGGCGGATCCGGGCATGGAGTCGTCCTCGTGGTGTGGGGGGAGGGGGGAGGAGATGCGCAGCCGGGCCGCCGCGGCCTTCGGGAAGGCTGCCGCGGCGACCCGGTGCCCGCGGGGCGCGGGGATCAGCTGGAGGAGACCGTCAGGTTGTTGGTCCGGAAGTCCAGACCGCCCGGCGAGCCGCTGATCTCGTAACCGAACTGGACGTCACCGATGGTCTCGTTGCCCATCCAGCGCTTGGTGTCCTTGATCCACTTCAGGACGGGCAGGATGTTCACGGTGCCGGAGGCGGAGTCGGAGGTGCGGAGGAAGGAGAAGACCTCGTTGGCACCGTTGTTGCCCTTGTAGGTGTCCCAGGTGTGGCCGCCGAGGGTCACGGTTCCCTGGTACGAGCCGAGGGCGCCGACGTTGCCGTTGTGGTTGACCCAGAGCATGATCTCGTAGTCGTAGTCGGTGTCCCAGATGTCGTACGACGTGTTGTAGTCGCCCGACGACGGGACGGTGACGTTGTAGCTGCTGGAGAGCGAGGACAGGGCGGTGATCGACTTGCCGATCACCTTCTTGGAGTTGGGGTAGGACTTGATGCCACTGGTGGCCGGGTGGTCGGCCCAGACCCCCCATGTGGTGCCGGAGTTGGCCCACACGCACTGGCTGCCGGCGCCGGATCCCCAGATGTTGTTGTAGAGCGTGTAGCCGTTCAGGCTCGTGTTGCCCCACTTGTCGCAGGTGTTCCAGACGGCGGCGTGGGCGGGGGCCGACGCGAGGCCGACCAGGCCGGTGAGGGCCAGTGCGGGGGCGAGAAGGGCTGTGACGAGCGTGCGACGTGCCATGGGTGTTCCTTTCCATGGGGGTGGGGGGACGCGCTACCGCGTGGTCAGGGGGACCGCGCGGGGGTTCGGGGATGTGTGAGAGGTGGCGGGGAGGAGGGGGAGGGTTACGGGCGGAGCACCGCCACGCCGTAACGGGCCAGCACCAGCGAGCCCTCGATCGAGGCGCCGCTGAGCAGGTCGTCGTGGCTGCCGGGCAGGCTCACCGTCACCGGCTCGCGCCCGTGGTTCAGCAGGAAGAGGAGTTCGCCGCGGCGTACGGCCTCCACCCCGGCGGGGAGACCGGTGAGCGGAGGCCGTACGCCGGCTTCCCGGGTGACGCGCGCGAGCAGTTCACGCAGCGCCTCCGGCTCGGGGAGGGTGGAGACGTACTGCGCGCGGCCCTTGCGCAGGACGGCCGGCAGACCGTCGAGTTCGCCACCCTTGTAGCGGACGAGTGTCTCGGCGTCCGCCGCGGCTTCCAGTTCCTCGGACCACAGCGTGCCCCGGAAGCCCTCGCACTCCACCGTCTCGTCCGCGTCCAGCGGCCACCACTCGTGGACCGTGCGGATGCCGAAGAGCTCCCTCAGGCGCGGATCCATGCCACCGGGGCGGATGCGGTCGTCCTCGTCGGCGGCTCCCGTGTGGAAGCCGCACACGAGGGTGCCGCCGTCGCGCACGTACGCCAGGAGGTTGTCGATCGCGGCGTCGGTGAGGAGGTAGAGGTGCGGGACGACGACCACGGCGTACCCGCCCAGCGCGCCCTCGGGGCGGGCGAAGTCGGTCGCGACGCCCTCCTCCCACAGGGCGCGGTGCCAGGCCCGCACGACCTGCGGGTACTCGACGTGGACCGAGGGGCGGCCCTCCTGCTGGTCGGCCCACCAGGACTCCCAGTCGTGCAGGATCGCCACCTGGGAGGGGGAGTGGGTGCCGGTGACCGCGGGGGCCAGCCGGGCGAGCTCGGCACCGAGGCGGCCGACCTCCCGGAACGTACGGCCGTGCTCGCCCGCGTGGCTGACCATCCCGGAGTGGTACTTCTCCGAGCCCTGCCGGGACTGCCGCCACTGGAAGTAACAGACGGCGTCCGCTCCGCGGGCCACGGACTGGAGGGAGAGCAGGCGGTTCAGGCCGGGCGGCTTGGGGTGGTTGACGCCGCGCCAGTTGACCGGGCCCGCCGCCTGCTCCATCACCATCCAGGGACCGCCCGCCTGGGAGCGGGTCATGTCGCCGATCATGGCGTTGTACTGGCCCGCCCACGGGTCCTTGGGGTCCGGGTAGATGTCGACCGAGACGATGTCCTCGTGGCGGGACCACTCCCAGGCGTCCTGACCCGTCCAGAACGGCATGAAGTTGGTGGTGACCGGGATGTGCGGGGTGTGGCGGGCGACGATGTCGCGCTCGGCGAGGTAGCACTCCAGGAGCGCGTCGGACGTGAAGCGCTTGAAGTCGAGCACCTGGGCCGGGTTCTTCATGTACTGCGCGCGGCGGGGCGGGAGGATCTCCTCCCAGGAGTCGTAGCGCTGGCTCCAGAAGGCGGTGCCCCAGGCCTCGTTGAGGGCGTCCGTCGAGGTGTACTTGGCGCGCAGCCAGTCGCGGAAGGCGCGGGCCGCCTCGTCGCCCCAGTCGTGGGTGCAGTACTCGTTGTTGATGTGCCACATGGTGAGCGCCGGGTGACTGCCGTAGCGGGCGGCGAGGTCTTCGGTGATGGCGGCCGCGTACCGCCGGTAGACGAGACTGGAGTGGGAGAACTGCTGGCGGGAACCCCACCAGACGGTCCGGCCGTCCTCGTCGCGCGGCAGCGTCTCGGGGTGCAGCTTGCCCATCCACGGCGGCGGGGAGGCGGTGGGGGTCGCGAGGACCACTCCGATGCCGTTCTCGTGCATCAGGTCCATCAGGCGGTCCAGCCAGCCGAACTCGCGCGCCCCGGGGCGCGGTTCGATCTTCGCCCAGGAGAAGACGCCGAGGGTGACGGAGTTGACGCCCGCCTGCTTCATGAGGCGTACGTCGTCGGACCAGACCTCCTCGGGCCACTGCTCGGGGTTGTAGTCGCCGCCGAAGAGCAGCCGGCCGTTGATCACTTGGGGTCTCCGTACTGGATGCCGCGGCCGTTGGTGCCGAGGTAGACGCGGCCGTGGATTCTGGGGTCGCCGGTGATGGTCTCGCCGGTCCAGCCCCACTGGTGGGCGTCGTCGTTGATGCGGATCCAGGTCTTCGCCCCGTCGTCGGAGCGGTAGACGGCGGTGAGGGCGTCCACGGACCCGACCTGGTAGACCGCCGGGTACGGGGCGCCGTGGGCGGCCCTGCCGAAGCCGAGGTTGTACGAGGCCCGGCAGCTGGTGACCCGGGTGAAGGACGCGCCGCCGTCCGCCGACCGGTACAGGCCGTTCTCCTTGGCGGACAGCCACAGGTCGCCGCTGCGCCCGGGGGCGGCCACGATCTTGAACTGGGCGTCGCCGGACGGCAGTCCGGTCGCCCGGGCGGTGAAGGTGCGGCCGCTGTCCGTACTGGCGTACAGGGTTCCCGCGTCGGAGTCGTACGCGTAGAAGAGCGCCGGGCGGACCGGGTCGGCGACCGGTGCGGCGCCCTTCGGGAAGGAAGGGACCTCGGACCAGGTGGCGCCGTTGTCGGCGGAGCGGTGCGCGGGGTGCCTGGTTCCGTCCCAGTGGACGAAGGACCACAGCAGGGTCTTCCCGTCGGCGCTCACGGCGATCGGCCCCGGCGCGCTGGTGGCGAGGTCCGGCTGGGCCGCGAAGGGCGCCCAGGTCCGGCCGCCGTCGCGGGAGTACGCGCCGTTGCCGTGGTCGCCCCAGCCGGCCCGCACCACGTACGAGGGCCTGAGCGCGGCCTGGGCGAGCCCGGTGGCCGACCCCATGACGGGGTTCGACGCCATGCCGCGCGAGGGGGAGGCCGTCAGCCGCTCGTGGTACATCACGCCGAGGTCCCCGAGCCCGCTGATCAGATGCGCCTCACCGGCCGGGGGCGAGATCAGCTGGCGGACGGCGGCCTCCTCCAGGCCCCGGATCTGCGGTGCCCAGTGGACGAGGTCGCGGGTGCCGAAGAGGGTCGCGCCCGTGCCGTACACGATGTGCTTCGAGTCGTACGGGTCGATGGCGACGGTCTGGATCCACCAGCCGAACTTGGGCTTGTCCTCACCCCACTTCAGGTAGGGGGTCTCGGAGACGTCGAGGACGGCGGTGTCCTTGAGGGAGGTCCAGGACTTCCCGCCGTCGGTGGAGCGGAAGAGGGTGTCGACCTCCGACCAGCGGTTGTTGGTCGACACGACGACCGTGCCGGAGCGGCGCGCGTCCACGGCGAGACCGCCGTAGCCGAAGGCGCCGCCCTCCCGCACCGGGGTGACGTCCGTCCACCGGCCGGTCACGGTGTTCAGCTTGTGGACCGAGCCGCCGGTCTGGTTGTTGGGCCCGGGGCTGTCGGCGTACGTGACGTACAGGGCGCGGGTGCCGGTGTCGTACGCGGCGTGGATCGGCACCTTGGCGTTCTCGCCGGCCGGCTGCCCGGGTACGGCCTCCCAGCCCGCGCCGGTCCTCCGGTACAGGTTCGCCGCGCCGCCGTCGCCCCAGCCGGCGTACACGGCCCGTCCCGCGGCGGCGAGGAAGGTGATGCCCTGGCCGGAGGCGGACGGCGTGGCCGGGAAGTCCGCCGCGGCCCAGGTGGCGCCGCGGTCCGTCGACCTGAGCAGGCCGTCGTGGCGGGTGCCCAGCCACAGGGTGTCGCCCGCGCCCGGATCGACGAGCAGGCGCTCACCGGTGCCGCGGCCGTCCTCGTTGGCGCCGAGCTTGACCGTCAGGTCGGCGCGGGACCACGTGGCGCCCCTGTCGTCCGAGCGGAGTACCGCGCCGTATTCGCTCCAGGGCTGGGAGTACGTGCCGAGGGCGAGGTAGAGGCGGTCGGGACGGGCGGGGTCGACGGCGATCGCCTCGACGCCCAGCAGGTTCCAGTCGTCCCAGCCGAGGTGGTCGGTCAGCGGGGTCCAGGTACCGGTGGTGTCGGACCACCGGTACGCGCCGCCGATGTCCGTACGGGCGTAGGCCAGCCCCTTCACCCGGGGGTGGAAGAGCACACCGGTGATGAAGCCGGTGCCGCCGATGACGGCGTTGCGCCAGCGGTACGGCCGGGTGCCGGCGGCCGCGCCGGCGGGGGCGGGGCCCGGGGCGGACGCGGCGTGGGCGGCGCCCGGGGCGGCGGGCAGCGCGGCGAGCGCGGCCGCGGCCGAGGCACCGGCGAGCAGGGAACGTCTGCTGGGCGTACGCGGCGATTCCGGCATGGTGGTCTCCTTCTTGCGGGCAGGAGGGGGAGAGAGGGGACGCGAGTGGTGGGTGCCGCCGCGCGCGGGCGGTTCAGGTGCGCTCGCGCGCGGCGGCGGTCCGGAGTCCCGGCCTCGGGAGCCGGGAGCGGGGCAGGGCCGTCAGCCCTTGATCGCGCCGGTGAGCATGCCTTGCTTGAAGTGCTTCTGCACGAAGGGCGAGAGCACCGCGACCGGCACGAGGGCCAGCACCATCACCGCCATCTGGATGGCGAGCGGCGACAGCTGCCCGGTGTTGATGACCTGCGCCAGGCCGGTGGGCCGGGTCTGCTTGATGACCAGCTGCTGCATGATGTTCTGGAGCGGCAGCATGTCGGGGTCGCTGATGTAGATCGAGGCGTTGAACCACGCGCTCCAGTAGCCGACCGCGTAGAAGAGCGTGATCACCGCGACCACCGCCCGCGAGAGCGGCATGACGATCTGCCAGAGGATACGGAGGTCTCCGGCTCCGTCGATGCGGGCGCTCTCGATGAGTTCCTGCGCGGTGCTCATGAAGAACGCGCGCAGCACCAGGATGTTGAAGACGTTGAGAGCACTCGGCAGGATCAGCGACAGATAGGTGTCGGTGAGCCCCAGGCCCTGCACCACCAGGTAGGTGGGGATCAGTCCGGCGCCGAAGAACATCGTGGCGATCAGGAACACGAGGATCGGCCGGTGCAGCACGGACCCGGTGCGCGAGAGGCCGAAGGCGCAGAGCACGGACACCGTCATGCTGAAGAGCGTGCCGATGACGGTGACGCCGACGCTGACCAGCGCGGCGCGGGTGACCTGGCCACCGCTCAGCAGCTCCTGGTAGGCGATGAAGGTGATGTCCCGGGGGATCACCACCAGGCCGCCGGTCTCGGTGATCGTCTTCGCCGAGGACAGGCTGGTGACGATCACCACCCAGACCGGGAAGAGCACGCCCAGGCAGACCAGGACCAGCGTCACCCCCTTGGTGGCGAGCCCCGCCCGGCTGGGTTCCTCCTCCCACGCCGGGCGCAGCCGGCCGCGTACGAAGCGGCCCTGTGTGGTTCCCATGAGCGCGCTCATCGCTTGTACACCCCCTGCTCGCCCATCAGGTGGGCGGCCTTGTTGGCTCCGAGCACCAGCAGGAGGCCGAAGACGCCCTTGATGATCCCGACGGCGGCCGCGTAGCTGAAGTTGCCGTTCTGAATACCGATGTTCCAGACGTAGGTGTCCAGGACTTCGGCGGCGGTCGGCCCGACCGCGGTGCGCTGGAGGAGGATCTGCTCGAAGCCGACCGTGAGCGCGTTGCCGACCTGGAGCACCAGGAGCAGCGCCACGACCGGACGCAGGGCGGGCAGGGTGATGTGCCACATCCGCCGCCAGCGGCCGGCGCCGTCCATCGCGGCGGCTTCGTACAGGTCCGGGCTGACGGCGGCCAGCGCGGCGAGGAAGACGATGACCCCCCAGCCCGCGTCCTTCCAGACCATCTCGAAGGTGATCAGGAACTTGAACAGACCCGGGTCGGTCATGAGGTCGAACCCGCTGTGGCCGTGGTCGCGCAGCGTCTGCGCCACCAGGCCCGCCCCGCCGAACATCTGCTGGAAGATCGTGACGACCAGGACCCAGGAGAAGAAGTGCGGCAGGTAGAGGATCGCCTGGGCGACCGCCCGCACCCGGGGGCGTACAAAGCTGTTGATGAACAGCGCGAGCAGGATCGGGACCGGGAAGAACAGCGTCAGCTGGATCAGGAAGATCGCGAGGGTGTTCCTGAGCGACTGCCAGAACAGCCGGTCCTCGACCATGTGGCGGAAGTGTTCGATTCCCACCCACGGGCTCTGCGCGATCGCCTGGAACGCGTTGTCCGCGATGTACGGGTCGTAGTCCTGGAAGGCCACGACATTGCCGATCAGCGGCACGTAGTTGAAGACCAGCAGCAGCAGGAGGGCCGGCACGACCATCAGCAGCAGGGCGCGGTCCCGCCGCAGCCGGTGCCGCAGCGTGATGCCGTTCGCTGTCCTGCCGGAGCCGGGGCGTTCCTCCTCGGTGCCTGCCCGCTCCCCGCTCCGGCCGGTTTCCTCTCCCTCGTCAGGTGGCGGCTGCCGCGTGTCGCCGCGGTCCGCCCGGGTCACCCCCGTGGTGCTCTCCCCGGGGGCGACCCCCGGGTCTTTGGCCGAAGTGCTGTGGGCCATCGTGTCTCCTCGGTGCCGCGCGGCGCTGGTCAGGTGGCCGAGCTGCCCGTCTCGTCGAGCAGCTTCATGTACCAGTCGCGCAGCTCGTCGCCGCCGCCGGACTTCCAGTCGGAGACCGCCCGCTGCATGTCACCGATCTTCTTGCGGCCGCGCACGATGTCCTTCTCCAGGTCCTCGAACTGGCTGTTGAGCTCGGTGTACCGGTTGGGCTCCTGGATCTGCATGCCGTAGAAGAGCGGCTTCTTGAGGTACGCCCCCATGCGCTGCTGCCACCCGGTCATGCCCTTGACCACGTCGGGCTGGTCGGGGTAGGCGAGGAAGGGAGCGGAGGAAGCGATGTACTCGTACGTCCCGAAGACCTCGTTGTTGCCCTTGCCGTTCTTGGTGAGCACCCCGTTCTCGAGGGTGTGGTGGACACCCTCGACACCGAACTGCCGCAGCCGCTGCTCCTTGGAGCCGTACGGCGCGGCGGTGAAGTTGGCGAGCGCGAGGACGTCGCGGACCGTCTTCTCGTCGGCCTTCTCGTTGATGAAGCACCACATGTTGGAGGGCGCGGCCGCGTAGAGGGTGGGCTTGCCGCCGTCGTGGGCGAAGTAGTCCATCGCCGCCATGGCGAACTTCTTGTTCTCCACGCGCTGGACCGCGGTCTTCCCGTACCAGTCGGACAGGTCGGCGTTGTACATCAGGACCTTGCCGCCGGCGAAGAGGTTGCCGATGTCGCCGCTCTCGGACTTGGCGTCCGGATGCACGAAGCCGGCCGAGTACAGCGACCGCGACCAGTCCAGGGCTTCCAGGAACTCGGGGGTCTCGTAGCGGTTGACCAGCTTGCCGTCGACGAGCTGCCAGTAGTGCGGCTTCTCGGGCAGTACGCCGAAGAAGACGTAGGCCGCCCAGGTCATGTCACCGCAGGCCCAGACCTTGCTCTTCGGGGCGTTGAGCTCCTTGCAGAGGTCGTAGAACTCCTTGGTGGACTTCGGCGCGGTGAGCCCCTTCTGGTCGAAGAGGTCGGCGCGGTAGAACGCCGCGATGTTGGGGGTGTCGGCCCCCGGCATCGGCAGCCCGCGCAGCTTGCCGCCGAAGACCGACCGCCGCCAGGCCGGGGTGGGGATCGCGGCGAGGTTCGGGTACTCCTTGACCTTGTCGCCCGACAGGTACGGGCCCAGGTCGGCGAACTTGTTGCTGACGGCGCTGGGGATCTTCCCCATCAGCTCCCAGCCGGGGATGACGACCGCGTCCGGTATGGAGCTGGAGGCGAGGACCGCGCCCAGCTTCTGGCCGTAGGTGGCGCCGTCCTGGTTCTGCCACTTGACGCGGACACCGGCCCCTTCGTCCATCGCCGTCCAGTACGGATTGCCCGCCTGGGGGGACGTGCCGTAGATCGGCGACATGATGGTGAGTTCGCTGCCCCTGCCGAGCTTCTTCGGGACCGACACGACGAGCTTGTCGGCGGGCAGCGCGGTGGTGAAGCCGGCCGCGGAACCGTTCCTGCTGGGGAAGTCCGGGGTGACCAGGGACGTCGCCGCGTAGGAGGGGAGCAGGTCCTTCAGTTTCTTCCCCGTTGTCGTGCCCTCGTTCTTCGACCCGCCGCCGCCCCCGCAGGCGGTGAGCAGCGGCATGCCGCCGGCCACCGCCACCGCGGCGACCGCGGTGGACGAGAGGAGGCTTCTCCGGCTCAGGGCAGAGCGGGAGGATGGGAAGTTCGGCGTCATTGCGTCAACCCTTCGTGGCGCGCCTGGACACACAGCGGTAACCGCCGGTCGGCTTTCGAAGCGCTTCAATGTTGCTGCGAGGTTAAGTGAAGCCGCGAGCCGGAACAAGGCTCGATGCGCACATTCTTCGGTCAGAGCACGGAAGTGGTGTAGTCCATCCGCTGCTTGAGGGGGCCGTGGTGCGTCGGTGTGAGTCCTTGACACGCGAACCGTCGAGCACCGAGCATCGAAGCGCTTCGAAGATTTCTTCCTCCAGCGCCACAAGGGGATATGTACGTGACGACAAGCCCGCCACCGTTCCGCGACCCCGATCTTCCCTTCGGCAAGCGCATCGACGACCTGCTGGCCCGCCTGACGCTCGACGAACGCATCGCGATGCTGCACCAGTTCGCACCCGCCGTGGAACGGCTCGGCATCGGCCCCTTCCGCACCGGACAGGAGGCCCTGCACGGTGTCGCCTGGATGGGGCCCGCGACGGTCTTCCCGCAGGCGGTGGGGCTCGGCGCGAGCTGGAACGAGGACCTGGTGCGCAGGGTCGGCGAGGCGGTCGGCACCGAAGCGCGGGCCATGCGCTCCCGCGACGACCGCGTCGGCCTCAACGTCTGGGCTCCCACCGTGAACCTGCTGCGCCACCCGCTGTGGGGCAGGGGCGAGGAGGGGTACTCGGAGGACCCCGTACTCACCACGGCGATCGCGGTCGCGTACACCAGGGGCCTGCGCGGCGACCACCCGGTCTACTGGCGCACCGCGCCCGTGCTCAAGCACTGGCTGGCCCACAACAACGAGACCCTCAGGGACACCTCGTCCGCGTCGGTGCGGCCGCGCGTGCTGCACGAGTACGACCTGCGCGCCTTCCGGGGAGCCGTCGAAGCGGGCGCGGTCGCCGGGGTGATGCCCGCGTACAACCTGGTCAACGGCCGTCCCAACCACGTGTCGCCCCATCTGTCCGAGCACTTGCGCACCTGGACCGACGAGGAGCTGCTGGTGTGCTCCGACGCCGGCGCGCCCACCAACCTCGTCGAATCCGAGAAGTACTTCGACACCCACGAAGAGGCCACCGCCGCCGCGCTCCGCGCCGGCGTGGACAGCTTCACCGACCACGGCACCGACGCGTCGGTCGTCACCGGCCGGATCCGCCGCGCCCTGGAACAGGGGCTGCTCACCGAGTCGGACATCGACACGGCGGTACGCCGCCACCTCTCCGTCCGGTTCCGGCTCGGAGAGTTCGACCCCGGTCTCGATCCGTACGCGGGCACCACCCTGCGGGACTTCGACACCGGTGAGCACCGGGCCCTCGCCCAGGAGGCCGCCGAGCAGGCGATCGTGCTGCTCAAGAACGACGGGATGCTGCCGCTCGCCGAGGGCACCCGGATCGCGGTCGTGGGACTGCTCGCCGACGAGTGCAAGACCGACTGGTACAGCGGCTCGCTGATCCGCCGCTCCACCGCACTCGACGGCCTGCGCGAACGCTTCGGCGCCGAGAACGTCACCTTCGCCGAGGGCGTGGACCGGGTCCGCCTGAAGTGCTCCACGGGCTGGCTCCAGGTGCCCCGGGCCCCGGCGGGCGGCGAGGAGCAGGCGGTGGAAGGCGCACTGGACCCGGCGCTGCTCACGGGCCGTACCGACCTGCCGCCCCTGACCACGGGGTCCGAGCCCACCGAACTCGCCCTGATCGACTGGGGCGGCGGAACGCTGACGCTGCGCGCCCCCGACGGCCGGTACCTCTCGGCCGGCGCCGACGGATTCGTCCGCGCGTCCGCCGACCGGCCCGGAGGATGGGTGGTCCAGGAGACCTTCACGCTGGAGAGCCGGGGGGAGGAGTCCCTCCTCAGGCACACGGGTACGGGCGGGTACGTCGGTGTCGCCGCCGACGGCACGGTGGAGGTCGCCGCCGAAGGGGAGAGCTTCACGATCGAATTCCTGGAGCGGGGCGAGGAGGCGGTGACCCGCGCCGCGGCCGCCGCGGACGTCGTGGTCGTCGTCGCCGGAAACGACCCGCACATCAACGGGCGCGAGACCGAGGACCGTACGACGCTGGCCCTGCCGCCGCACCAGGAACGGCTGTGGCGCGCGGCCCGGGACGCCAATCCGCGTACCGCGCTGGCCCTGGTCTCGGCCTATCCGTACGCGGTCGCCGACGCCCACGCCGAGCTGCCCGCGCTGCTCTGGAGCGCGCACGGCGGCCAGGCCGCGGGCACCGCGCTCGCCCGCGTACTGGCCGGCGACGTCTCACCGGCCGGGCGGCTGCCGCAGACCTGGTACGCGGCCGACGCCGACCTCCCGGACCTGTTCGACTACGACATCATCGGCTCCCGCCAGACGTACCTGTACTTCGGGGGCTCCCCGCTCTACCCCTTCGGACACGGCCTGGGCTACTCGTCCTTCGCCTACGAGGACCTGGCGGCCGAGCGCGACGGGGACCTGCTCCACGTCACGCTGACCGTCACGAACACCGGTCCCGTCGACGCCGGCGAAGTGGTCCAGCTCTACACCCGGGCGGTGGACCCGCCGGTCCTCCGGCCGTCCCGGCAGCTCGCCGCGCACCGCCGCGTGCACCTCGCCGCAGGGGCGGCACAGCGCCTGGAGTTCCGGCTCCCGCTGTCGGAGCTGGGGTTCTGGGACGTCGCCCACGCCCGCTGGACCGTGGCGCCCGGCACGTACGAACTGCTCGCCGGGGCCTCCAGCGCGGACATCAGGCTCACCGCGTCCGTACGGGCCGAAGGCGACCCGCTCGCCGCCAGGCCCGTACGGGAGGCGGGCCTCGATGCCGCGTCGTACGACGAACAGCGCGGCACCGAGATCGTCGACCGCACCAGGGCGTCCGGTGACGCCGTGACACCGGCCGACGGCGCCGCCGAGGGACAACTGGTCTTCCGCGACTGCGACTTCGGGGAGGACGGCGTCCGTTCCGTCACCGTCGAGGCGTCCGGCGGGGGATCCGTCGAACTCACCTGGGGCGCCACGGCCACCACCGTCGCCGTCACCCCGGCCGGCGGACCGTACGACTACGCGACCCGCACCGCCCCCTTCACCGCCTCCGGCGTGCACGACCTGGCCGTGCGGCTGCGCGGCTCCGTCCGCCTGGCACGGCTCACCTTCCCGTCCGCACCGAATCCGAGGAACACCACTCGATGAAGTTCACCGACGGCTTCTGGCTCATGCGCGACGGCGTACAGGCCTCGTACGCCACCGAGGTACGCGATCTGCGCGCGGGCGACGACCACTTCACGGCGTACGCGTCCGTCAAGCGCGTACGCGACCGGGGCGACACCCTCAACTCCCCGCTCATCACCGTCGAATGCTTCTCCCCGGCCGAGGGCGTCATCGGCGTCCGCACCACCCACCACGCCGGCCGGGCGCACCGCGGCCCCGACTTCGCCCTGCCGGGCGCGCAGGCGGAACCCGGCGCCGGCAAGGTCCGCCGTGAGGCGGACGTCACCGAGCTGACCAGCGGACCGCTCACACTGCGCCTGAACACCGGCGCCGAGGCGCCCTGGGGCCTGGAGTTCCTCGACGCCGACGGGCAGCGGCTGACGGCCGTCGAGCGCCGGGGCACCGCCTTCGCCACCACCCCCGACGGCGCCCACCACATGATCGGGCAGCTCGCGCTCGGCGTCGGCGAGCACATCTACGGCCTCGGCGAACGCTTCACCCCGTACGTCAAGAACGGCCAGAGCGTCGACGTCTGGCAGGCCGACGGCGGCACGAGCAGCGAGCAGGCGTACAAGAACATCCCCTTCCACCTCTCCTCGCGCGGCTACGGCGTCTTCGTCAACCACCCCGGCAAGGTGTCGTACGAGATCGGCTCCGAGTCCGTCGGACAGGTGCAGTTCAGCGTCGAGGACCAGTCGCTGGAGTTCTACGTCGTCGCGGGACCGACGCCCAAGGACGTGCTGCGCCGCTACACGGCGCTGACCGGCCGTCCCGCGTTGCCCCCGGCCTGGTCGTTCGGGCTGTGGCTGACGACCTCCTTCTGCACGCCGTACGACGAGGAGACCGTCTCCTCCTTCGTCGACGGCATGGCGGAACACGACATCCCGCTGAGCGTCTTCCACTTCGACTGCTTCTGGATGCGCGAATACCAGTGGTCGGACCTGGAGTGGGACCCGGAGGTCTTCCCCGACCCGGAGGGCATGCTGCGCAGACTCACGGAGCGCGGCCTCAAGGTCAGCATGTGGATCAACCCCTACATCGCCCAGAAGTCCGCGCTGTTCGCCGAGGCCGCGGCCCGGGGCTTCCTGGTACGGCGCCCGAACGGCGACATCTGGCAGTGGGACCTGTGGCAGCCGGGCATGGCCCTGGTGGACTTCACCCACCCGGGGGCGCGCGAGTGGTACACGGACAAGCTGCGCGTCCTCCTCGACCAGGGCGTGGACTGCTTCAAGACCGACTTCGGCGAGCGCGTCCCCACCGATGTGGTCTGGCACGACGGCTCGGATCCGGAGCGGATGCACAACTACTACACGCACCTCTACAACAGCACGGTCTTCGAACTCCTGGAGAAGGAGCGGGGCCCGGGCCAGGCGGTGCTCTTCGCCCGGTCGGCGACGGCCGGAGGGCAGCAGTTCCCGGTGCACTGGGGCGGCGACTGCTTCGCGTCCCTGGGCGCCATGGCCGAATCCCTGCGCGGTGGCCTGTCCCTGTCCCTGAGCGGCTTCGGCTTCTGGAGCCATGACATCGGCGGCTTCGAGGGCACACCGGAGCCGGAGGTCTTCAAACGCTGGCTCGCCTTCGGGCTGCTGTCCTCGCACAGCCGGCTGCACGGCAACGTCTCGTACCGGGTGCCGTGGGCGTTCGGCGAGGAAGCGGTGGCGGTCGCGCGCAAGTTCACGCTGCTCAAGCACCGCCTGATGCCGTACCTCTACGGCGTCGCGGTCGAGGCGCACCGCACCGGCGTCCCCGTGATGCGCCCCATGCTGCTGGAATTCCCCGACGACCCCGCCTGCCGCACCCTGGACCGCCAGTACATGCTCGGTCCCGATCTCCTGGTGGCCCCCGTCTTCACCGCCGACGGAGACGTCGAGTTCTACCTCCCCGAAGGCGCCTGGACGCACCTGCTGACCGGCGAGACGGTCCAGGGGCCGGGATGGAGGCGCGAGGTCCACGGTTTCGACAGCCTGCCGCTGTACGTGCGCCCGGGGGCACTGCTCCCGCTGGGCTCCGACGACCGGCGCCCCGACGGCGACTGGCTCGACGACCTGACGCTGCTCGTGACCCCGGACACGGACGGCGCCGTGGTCACCGTCCCCGACCTGGAGGGACGCCCCGCGGGCGTCTTCCGCGCGGTGCGCGAGGGCGACGGGGTGCGGGTCACGGCGGAGGGCTCCCGGCGGGCGTTCCGGGTCCAGGAGGCGGGGGCGGGCCTCCTGCCTCGGACCGGCCCGCGATGAACGGCCCACCACGGCGGCGGCACGGTGTTGCCGGGCCCGGCCCCGGGGCCTGCTGTGCCGCCGCGACGGCCGGCGCCGGCGCCGGCCGTCGCGCGTACGTGGCGGCGGACGGCGCCGACGCCGGGGCGTCCGGTACGCGAGCGGGGGAGCGGCCGGCATCACTCCTGACGCACACGCGTGCCCCGCCCGGATTCGGGGCACGCGCTCACCATGCCGATTCTGAGGAAAGCCGCACGCCCCCTGCTCGCTTCCGTCTTCCTCTCGGGCGGACTGCGCACCTTCCGCGACCCGCACTCCGTGCTCTCCGCCGCCGACCCGGTCGTCCAGCCCGTCACGGACCGGATCCCCCAGCTGCCGGACGACACGGTCCGGCTCGTACGGATCAACGGAGCCGTTCAGCTGGGGGCCGGCGCCCTGCTCGCGACGGGCCGCCTCCCGCGCGCCGCAGCCCTCGCGCTGGCGGTCTCGCTCGTCCCCACGACCCTCGCCGGGCACGCCTGGTGGAAGACCGAGGACCCTGACGAGCGGGCCCGTCAGCGCACCCAGTTCACCAAGAACCTGTCCCTGCTCGGCGGGCTGCTGATCGCCGCCGCGGACACGCACGGGAAGCCGTCACTGGCCTACCGCTCGCGCGCCGCGGCCTCTTCCGGCCGTCGCCGCGTGCGCCGGGCCGGGCGCGAGGCGGGCGCCGGCGTCTCCGGTGCGGTGCACGGCGTACGCTCCGCGGCCGCCTCCGTGGGAGACCGGCTCCCGGTCGGCTGACCCGGACGCCGGACTTCCGCGCGAAGGTGCCCCGGTACGGGCGACGAAGCCGAGCGGGAAGGGGAACTGACCGTCGATCCGGTCGGCGACCCCTCGCTGCGGCCGCCCGCGCTGCCGGCGCTGCCGCGGATCCGCGACACCGGCCCGCCGCCCGCGTCCGGCTGTACGCATCCGGTCGTATCCGCCCGGCCGGCACGGTCCCGGTCGTCTTCGCGTTCGCGCGCGGAAGCGGCCCGGCCCGCCCGACCGCCGTCGCCGGAGCCGCGACAATGAGGCAAGAATGGCCTTATGGGCGGATTCAACCGGATCGGGGCGCGGCTCCGCGGAGCCGGCCGGCGGCCGCACCGGAGCGGTGGCGGACGAGGCCGCGGCCACGTGGATTCCGCACCGCCCGGCCGGGACGGGCGGTCCCGGCCGCCGGGCCCGCGCTTCCGGTCCCTCTTCGGCGTACGCAGTGTGGCCGGGCAGGTGTTCCTGCTCCTGCTGGTCTTCGTCGTGCTGCTCATCGCCGCGGCAGTGGCGTCCCAGGTGTTCCAGGCGCGGCGCGACAGCATGGACGAGGCCCGCCAGCGCACGCTCGCCGTCGCCGAGACGTTCGCCCACTCCCCGGCGATCCTGCCCGCGCTGGACAGCGGAGATCCCACCGCCGTTCTCCAGCCGTGGGCCGAGGAGGCCAGGAAGGGAGCGGGCGTCGACCTCGTCGTCGTGTCCTCACCGGACGGAATCCGGTACACCCATCCGGACCCCTCCCTCATCGGAGATCACGTGAAGGGCCCCGGAGAACCTCCGGCCGAACCCGTCACGCGGATCACGGAGACGGCCGCGGGGTCCTCCGTGATCTCCGTGTCCGCCGTCCGCCGGGAGGACGGCTCGGCCGCCGGCTCGGTGACGGCCGGGATCACGGTCGACCGGGTCCAGGGCACGGGGGGCCGCCAGCTGCCGGTCCTCCTCGGTTCCGCCGCCGTGGCGCTGGTACTGGCCTCCGGCGGGGCGGTGCTGGTCAGCCGGCGCCTGCTGCGGCAGACCCGCGGCCTGGATCCGGCCGAGCTGGCCCGGCTGTACGAGCACCACGACGCGGTGCTGCACGCCGTCCGGGAAGGGGTCCTCATCATCGGCGACGACGGGCGGCTGCTGCTGGCCAACGACGAGGCGCGCCGACTGCTCTGCCTGCCCGCGGACGCCGAGGGCCGCGCCGTGACGGATGTGGGTCTGGACCCCGCCGTCGCCGGACTGCTGGCCTCCGGCCGGGGCGCCACGGACGAGCTCCGCAGGGCCGGTGACCGCCTGCTGGCCGTCAGCCTGCGGCACACCGGCGAACACGGCGGACCCCCCGGAACCGTCGCCACCCTGCGGGACACCACCGAGCTGAGAGCCCTCGCCGGAAAGGCCGAAGGCGTACGGGAGCGCCTGCTCCTGCTGTACGAGGCCGGCACGCGCATCGGCACCACCCTCGACATCACCCGGACCACGCAGGAGCTGACCGAGGTGGCGATCCCGCGGTTCGCCGACACCGCCACGGTCGACCTGGCCGAACCCGTGCTGCGCGGAGAGGAACCGGCGACCGGCCCCGGAACGGTCACGAGAATGCTCCGCACGGCCGTCTCCGGCCTGAGCCCGTACCCTCCCTTCCGCCCGATCGGCAGCGTGACCGGCCTCGCCCCCGACAGCCCGCCGGCCACCGCGGGCATGCGCAACGGCCGCGCGATCCTGGAAACCGACGTGGCGACGTCGGAGACCTTGCGCCGGCGCGATCCCGAGCGCATCGAGCAGCTCCTCGCGTACGGAGTCCACTCACTGCTCTCGGTGCCGCTGCACGCGCGCGGCGTCGTCCTGGGGGTGGCCAATTTCTGGCGCTCGCGGAACCCGGAACCCTTCGACGAGGAAGACGTGACCTTCGCCGAGGAACTGGTGGCCCGGGCCGCCGTCTGCGTCGACAACGCCCGCCGCTACACCCGCGAGCACGAGACGGCGGTGGCGCTGCAACGCAGCCTGCTGCCCAGCGGTGTGCCCGAGCAGGACGCCCTCGATGTCGCCTTCCGCTACCTGCCGGCGCGGGCCGGGGTGGGCGGGGACTGGTTCGACGTCATCCCGCTGCCCGGTGCCCGTGTGGCCCTGGTCGTCGGTGACGTCGTCGGGCACGGTCTGCACGCGGCCGCCACGATGGGGCGGCTGCGCACGGCGGTCCAGAACTTCTCCACGCTGGACCTGCCGGCCGACGAGCTCCTCGCACGCGTCGACGAACTGGTCGCCCGGATGGACCAGGAGGAGGGGGCCGGGCCCGAAGGCGTGGAGGTCACCGGTGCCACCTGCCTGTACGCGATCTACGACCCGGTCACCGGGAACTGCTCCGTCGCCGGAGCGGGCCACCCGGGACCCGCGCTGGTCCTGCCCGACGGCACCGTGGAGTTTCCCGCGATTCCCGCCGGCCTCCCCCTCGGCCTGGGCACCCTGCCCTTCGAGGCGGTCGAACTGCACGTGCCGGAAGGCAGCCGGCTGGTGCTCTACACGGACGGCCTCGTCGAGGCGGGCAAGCGGGACATCGACACCGGCCTGGAGCTGCTGCGCACCAGCCTGAGCCGCCCCGGGCGCAGCCCCGAGGAGATCTGCGCCGACGTGCTCGAAGCGATGCTGCCCGCGCCTCCGAGCGACGACGTCGCTCTCCTCGTGGCCGGTACGCGCCTCCTCGACCCGGACCGGGTCGCCGACTGGGACGTGGCGCCGGCCCCTTCCGCCGTCGCGGAGGTCCGCAAGGGAGTCGCCCGCCGGCTCGCCGACTGGGGACTGGAGGAGGAGGCCTTCACCACGGAACTGATCCTCAGCGAGCTGGTCACCAACGCCATCCGCTACGGCGCCGCCCCGATCCGGGTCCGTCTGCTGTACGACCGCACCCTGATCTGCGAAGTCTCCGACACCAGCAGCACCGCGCCGCACCTGCGCTACGCGGCGACGACCGACGAGGGCGGCCGGGGCCTGTTCCTCGTCGCCCAGTTCGCCGAACGCTGGGGCACCCGCTACACCGAAAACGGCAAAGTCATCTGGTCCGAACAGACAACGGGCGCGGGGGAACCGGCGGTGAGCGGCTGAGCACGCCGCGGCTGCCCGACCGGTGCCGCCGGGCCGGTGCCACCCGACCGGTGCCGCCGGTCCCGGCGGTCCGGCGGGACGCCCGCGTACGCCCGTGAACAGCCTGCCGGAGCAGGTTCCCGCGCCGGTGACCTGGCTCCTGGCTTCAGTGGGCGCTTCAGTGACGAGAGTGCCCGCTTTGGCCGGCCCGCGCTCTGGCCCGGTGCAAGGGGGAGCGTTCCTCCTCGCCCATCCCGCCCCACACCCCGCTGCGCTGTCCGGACCGCAGCGCGTAGGCGAGGCACTGCCGGGTCACCGGGCAGCGCCCGCACACCTCCTTGGCCGCGGCCTGCTCGTCCAGTGCGGGGCCTTTGACGCCCACGGGGAAGAAGAGTTCGGGGTCGGTGTCCGCGCAGGCAGCCCTGCGTAACCACCTCTGGTCCAGTGGCAGCCCATCCATGAGCCGCCGGGTGCCCGCCCCGCCCCGGGCCAAACCCGGCGCGCCCGGCCTCCGCCGGGTACGGCGGCCGGGGCCTCCGCCGCGTACGGCGCGCCGGGCGACCGGGCATGACGGCGGCCGGAGGGGGGACCCGGAGCGTCAGAGGAACTCGGTGACGAGGAGAGAGACCATGCGCGCACTGACCTGGCACGGAAAGCGGGACGTACGGGTGGACACGGTGCCCGACCCGGAGCTGAAAGAGCCGACCGACGTGATCGTACGCGTCACCTCGTCCGGCATCTGCGGTTCCGACCTCCACCTGTACGAGGTGCTGTCCCCCTATCTGGATCCGGGGGACATCCTCGGACACGAGCCCATGGGTGTCGTCGAGGAAGTGGGCGCCGGTGTGACCGCGCTCGCGCCGGGCGACCGGGTCGTGATCCCGTTCAATGTCTCCTGCCAGCACTGCTTCATGTGCGAACAGGGACTGCACTCGCAGTGCGAGACCACCCAGGTACGAGAGCGCGGCACCGGCGCGGCGCTTTTCGGATACACCAAGCTCTACGGCCAAGTCCCGGGCGGGCAGGCCGAGTTCCTGCGAGTGCCGTTCGGTGACAGCCTGCCGGTCAAGGTGCCCGATGGACCGCCCGACGAACGGTTCGTCTACCTCTCCGACGTACTGCCCACCGCCTGGCAGGCCGTCGAGTACGCGGCGATTCCGCCCGGCGGCACCGTGACCGTCCTCGGCCTGGGACCGATCGGTGAGATGGCGGCCCGCATCGCCCTCCACCGGGGCGCGAGCCTGGTGATCGGTGTCGACCTGGTGCCGGAGCGGCTGAGCCGCGCGGGCGCCCGGGGCGTCCGGACGCTCGATCTGCGCAGTTACGGGAAGGGCCTCCCCGACGCCGTCCGCGATCTGACCGGTGGCCGGGGCACCGACTCCGTGATCGACGCCGTCGGCATGGAGGCCCACGGCGCGCCCGTCGCCAAGGCCGCGCAGTGGGTGGCCGGCCTGCTGCCGGACCCGGTCGCGCAACGGGTGATGGAACACGCCGGGGTCGACCGGCTGCACGCCCTGTACACCGCGATCGACGTGGTGCGCCGGGGCGGGACGATCTCCCTGTCCGGTGTGTACGGCGGCATGGCGGACCCGATGCCGATGCTGACGCTCTTCGACAAGCAGATCCAGCTGCGGATGGGCCAGGCCAACGTGCACCGCTGGGTGGACGACATCCTGCCGCTCCTCGGTGACGAGGACCCGCTGGGGGTCGAGGGGTTCGCCACCCACACCCTGCCGCTGGAGGACGGGCCCCAGGCGTACAAGACGTTCCAGACGAAGCAGGACGGCATGATCAAGACCCTGCTCAAGCCGTGAGCGGGGCCGAAGACGCCGTGGCGGGCGGCCCGGTCCGGCACCCGCCGAAGCCGAAGCCGAAGCCGAAGGTGAAGGGGAAAACCCCCTGGGAGCGGGACGTCCCCCCAGGGGGTACGGGAGGAGTACGGGCGCCCCCGGTCACCCGGCCCGGCGCCGGGCGGCGACCGCCCGGCGCGTCTCCTCGGCGATCAGGTCCGCGTTGAGCGCCGCGCCGGCGCGCACACCCGCGCCGGCGGCGCCGATGACCTGCTCGGTCAGGCTGGTGACGTTGCCGGCCACCCACACCCCCGGCACCGCCGTCGCCCCGGTCGCGTCGGCGGCGACGTAACTGCCGATGACGTGTCCGTCCCTCTCCTGCTCGGTCGCCTCCAGGCCCAGCGTGGTGAGGAAGCCGGCCCGTGCGGTGAAGCGCGGCGCGACCACGGCGGCCCGGCAGGGGAAGACCTTGCCGTCCTCCAGGGTCACCCCCGTGAGCCGGTCGTCCGTCACCTCCAGGCCCGCCACCCGGCCGTCCACCACGGCGATCTCGCGGGCGGCGAGCTGCTCGTACTCCTCGTCGCCCGGCTCGGGCGCGGTGTGCAGGAAGAGCGTCACGTCCTTGCTCCACTGCCGCCACATCAGTGCCTGGTGCACCGAGAGCGGCCCCGTGGCCAGGACGGCGACCGGCTGGTCACGCACCTCCCAGCCGTGGCAGTACGGGCAGTGCAGCACCTCGCGTCCCCACCGCTCGGCCACACCGGGCACGTCGGGGAGCTCGTCGACCAGTCCGGTGGTCACCAGCAGCCGACGCGCCGTGACCGCCGGCCCGTCCTCGAGTACGACGCGGAAGTCCCCGCCGTCCAGGCGCTCCGCCGCCACGACGTTGCCCGTGACGATCTCCCCGCCGTAGCCGGTCACCTCCGCCCGCCCCTCGGCCAGCAGCTGAGCGGGGGCCACGCCGTCGCGCGTCAGGTAGCCGTGGGTGTGGGCCGCCGGCGCGTTGCGCGGCCGGCCCGAGTCGATCACCAGCACCGAGCGGCGGGCCCGGGCCAGGGTCAGGGCCCCGCTGAGCCCCGCGGCGCCGCCACCGACGACCACAACGTCAAAAGTCATGTGAAGTACCTCCCTTTCACCGGAGATACTGCGCCCGGACCCCACTCATTGGGAAACGTCCTTGCCGGTACGGCAAAAACGCCCCGGCCGGAGACGATCCGGCCGGGGCGCTCTCACCGCGTGTGACTAGTCCTGCTCGGCTCCCGCCGGGAGCGTGCGCAGCTTCATCGACGTGCGCGTCTTGAACGCCCAGTCCAGCATCTTCTTGGCGTCCGTGTAGCGGTTGGCGTCGTTGAGGACGACCCCCACGACCGTGCGGTCGCCCCGCTTGGCGGCGAACACCAGGCAGGGGCCCGCGACGGAACCGGTACCGGTCTTGATGCCGATGGCACCGCTGTACGAACCGAGCAGCTGGTTCGTGTTGTACCAGGTGTAGACCCGGCCGTTGGTGGCCTTCTGCTTGGTGCTGGTCGCCTTCACGACCGCCCCGAAGGTCGAGTTCCCGAGAGCGCGCCGGGCCAGCTTGGCCGAGTCCCGGGGCGTGGTCAGGTTGTTCCCGGCCCGCGAAATGCCGTCGAAGGAGTCGTACGTGGTGTTGCGCATCCCCAGGTCGGAAGCCTTCTTGTTCATCTTGGAGATGAACGACTTCGTACGGGCGGCCTGGGTGCTGCCCGTGCCGAACGTGTCGGCGAGGGCGTACGCGGCGTCGCAGCCCGACGGCAGCATCAGCCCGTACAGCAGCTGACGGACCGTCAGCTTGTCACCCGTGCGCAGATCGGCCGTGCTCGCGCCGTTGCGCGCGACGTAGTCGCGGTGGCTCTGCTTGACGGTGATCTTCTTGTTGAGGTCGACCCCCGGGGTCTCCAGCACCACGACGGCGGTCATGACCTTCGTCGTGCTGGCCATCTGCCGCTTGGTGTCGGCGGACTTGCTCCACAGCGTCTTGTTCGGCTTGCTGTCGAGCAGGAACGCGCCCTTCGCGCTGACGGAAGGGCCGGTGGCTGCCTGTGCGGTGGTGGTGGGTGTGATCACCGCGAATGCCGCCGTCGACGCGACCAGCGCCGTCCCCCACCGGCGGAATGATATGCCCCCAGTTTTCACGTATGGTGCTCCGTTTCCCTCGTTGTGCGAATACTGCCGAACGGCATGCTCGCATCAAGTCCGCCGCGCGGGAACGGTGGGGTATGTGTGAAGGGCCGGTAATCCGTCGCCTCGTCAGGTGCCGGCGAACGGGCGCCGCCCGCCGCTCGTCCTGATCCGCGACGGCCGCCGGCTCCTTGCGGCAGCCCAGGCGCACCGCACCCTCCGGGCCATGCCGCCGGGTTCGCCGCTCGGCCGGTCGGACGTGCGCCGCGTCCGCGTCGCCCTCGGCGTGCACCGCCACGGTGCGCGTGCCGGCTTCGGCCGCGGCGCGGAGAATCCGTACGGCGGTCTCCCCGCGACTGGCGACGAGCACGGCGGCAGCTCCCATGGAGCTTTCCGGAGAGCGGGCCGGAGAGCGGGCCGGAGAGCGGGCCGGAAAAATCAGCCGGAAAAATCGGCCGGAGAAGTCGGCGCCGCCCTGCTCATCGGCATCGGCGCCGGCGTCCACCTGCTCGGAATCGGAGCCGCGCCGTGCCCTCACGTACCGAGGAGCAGCTGGCCGGTCTCCGTGCCCGGCGGTCCGGAGCCCGCCGGGCACGGCGGCCGGACACCACCGCGCACCGGCTCGGTGAGCTGCCCGGGACCGGGCACGTCCCCCGCCGGGCGGGACGGATGCCCGCCAAGCCCGCCCTGATCACCGGGACCGGGACGCTCACCCATGGCGAACCCGGCGCGTACGCCGCCCGTCCGGCGGGGCGGGCGACGGCGACTGCCCGAGCCAGTCGTACGCGGCCCGCGCCGTGAACTCGCTCTGGCCGCCAGGGAAGAGCAGCCCGGCCGTGGCGAACGCCGGGTCGTCCGCCGTCCCGCGCACATAGGGCACGGCGACGCAGCGCATGCCCGCGGCGTGCGCCGCCGCCGCTCCCGCCGGGGCGTCCTCCAGGACCACGCAGTCGGCGGGGGCGGCGCCGAGCCTGCGGGCGGCCTCCAGGAAGATGTCGGGCGCGGGCTTGCCGTGCGGGACCTCCTCGGCGGAGACGACCGCGGTGATCAGGGCGTCCAGGCCGGTGCCCGCGAGCACCGCCTCGATGGCGGCGCGGGAGGAGCCCGAGGCCACGATCATCGGGGTCCCCTCGGCGTGCAGCCGCTCCACGAACTTCCGCATCTCGGGGAACACCTCGGTGGCGGCGGCCGCCAGCTCCAGGTAGAGCCGGTTCTTCCCGGCGAGCATCTCGTCGAGCGGCGCGGTGATCCCGTACCGCTCCCGCAGGGCCGCCAGCGTCTCGCGGGTGCCGATGCCGATGAAGCGGGTGTGCTCCTCCCAGGTGAAGTCCGTGACGCCGTACCGGGCGAGCAGCTGCCGGCCCGCCCGGTAGTAGTTCGGCTCGCTGTCCACGAGGGTGCCGTCGAGATCGAAGACGACTGAGGTGCGGGGCGGGATGCTCATGGCTCCAGCATGCCAAGCCGCCGGTCAGCGCTGCTTCGCGGCCGCCCTGCCCACGGACTCGACCAGCGGGAGCAGCCGGTGCGGCACCCGCTCGCGCAGCGCCACCTCGGTCCGTGTCCGCACCACGCCGGGAATCTGGATCAGCCGCTGGATGACGTCCTCCAAGTGCCCGTTGTCGCGCGCCGCCACCCGCGTCAGCAGGTCGCCGCCACCGGTGATGGAGAACGCCTCGATGATCTCGGGCACGGCCGCCAGCGCGTCGCCGACCTCGTCCAGGTGCCCCTGGGTGACCTCGACGTGCACGAAGGCGAGCACCGGGTGGCCGAGCGCGGCGGGGGACAGGGCCGGGCCCGTGCCGGTGATCACGCCGTCGCGCTCCAGCCGGTCGAGCCGGGCCTGGAGCGTCCCGCGGGCGATGCCGAGCACCCGGGCGTACTCGCGCACGCTGGTGCGGGGCTGCTCGATGAGCAGCCGCAGGATGCGGGTGTCGAGCTCGTCCACCGCCATGATCCGTTGGTCTCCTTCCGGCGCGGACCTCCGTCTCTCGACTGTACCAATGGCCCGGTACCGGTGAGGTGCGCTGAGCCAGTGCGCCCTTCGGCCCTCCTCGGACGAGCAGTCCCTCCGTACATGGGTGCGGCGGATGTGCCAATCCCAACTCGCTGAAGAAACACGGAACTTGTCGTGTGCGAAGCATTGACGAAACACAAGTGCGGTCCTAGTTTCATCGCGTCGTACTTCGTACGTCATATACGAGACGCGATACGTGAGATACGGAAGAGCGCCGATGCCCTTCGTCCCCAGGACGCCCTCCCCTGCCCGCAACCGACCGAATCCGGAGGAAGAACCGGCCAAGCGGATGAAGCATCACAGGGCGGGGAAGGCGGCCGTGGCGTCGCTGACCGCGGTGGTGCTGGCCCTGACCGCGACAGCCTGCGGTGACGACGGCAGTGGCTACCACAGCGGAAAAGAGGGTTCCGGCAAGGGCAGGATCACCTTCTGGGACAACAACGGCGGTGCCCGCACGGCGGTGTGGCAGAAGATCATCGACGCGTTCGAGAAGGAGAACCCGGACATCGACGTCACGTACGTCCCGGTCCCCATCGCGGACGTGCAGTCGAAGTACGACAAGGCCATCGCGGGCGGCGGCCTGCCCGACGTCGGCGGTGTCGGCACGTCCTACCTCGCCGGCATGGTGGCGCAGGACGCGCTCGAGCCGGTCGGCCGGCGGATCGAGGACAGCGGACTGCGGGGCAGGCTCTCGGAGAGCATGGTCGAGAGCGTCGCGTCGGCCGGGGGCAGGGGCGAGGAGCTGTACTCCGTACCGACCTCCGGGAACCAGGGCGTCCTCTGGTACCGCACCGACCTGTTCCGGGCGGCGGGTCTGAAGGCGCCCGGAACGTGGGACCAGTTCTACAGCGCCGCCGAGAGGCTCACGGACACCGAGCGGAACGAGTTCGGCTTCACCCTGCGCGGCGGCGCCGGATCGGTGGCCCAGGCGCTCGACATGATGTACGCGCAGTCGGGCATCGGCACCTTCTGGAACGGCGGCAAGGCCACCGTCAACCACCCGGAGAACGTCAGGGCGCTGGAGAAGTACGTCGGCCTCTACGAGAAGGTGACGCCGTCGGCCGATCTGAACAACGACTTCACCGCGATGGTCGCCCAGTTCGGCCAGGGCGAGATCGGCATGCTGCAGCACAACCTCGGGTCGTACGCCGACCATGTGGAGGCGTTCGGCGAGGACAGGATCGACGGGGCCCCGCTGCCCCCGGCCACCGACGGCGGCCCGCGCACCGTCGTCTCCCACCCCGTCGACGGTCTCGGCCTCTTCAGGAGCAGCAAGAACAAGGCGGCCGCCTGGAAGTTCATCGAATTCGCCGCCTCGCACGAGATGAACAGCCTCTGGAACCAGGAGGCCGGCTCCATCCCCGCGAACAAGGACGCCATGGGCGACGCCTGGATCAACGACGTCAAGCCCGTCAAGGCGGCCATGAGGTCGCTGAACGACCCGCGGACGAAGGTCGTTCAGCCTCCGTACCACCTGCCGGACTGGAACCACATCAGCAAGGCCGGCACCGAACTGGACTTCCAGGAGCTGCTGCTCGGTGAGATCACCGCCCAGCGGTTCGCGGACACGCTGGCCGGCTTGCTCAACGAGTCCCAGGCGGAGTGGAAGCAGCAGCAGAAGCAACGACAGCAACAGCAACAGCAGCAGTAGCGACAGCGCCCGAAGAGGCCGCACCGGCCCGAGAGCCCGAACACAGTCCCGGACCCGAGAGCCCGAACACAGTCCCGGAAAGGCACCCGACATGCAGATGTCCCGCAGGCGGCTGGTGGCGGCTGCCGCCGCGCTGCCCCTGGCCCTGGCCGTCTCGGAACCCGCGGGCGCCCTCACCCGTCCCGGCGGCGGAGGCGACAAGCACCCCCGCCGCCGCACGCTCCACATCGCCGGTGACTCGACAGCCGCGCAGAAGACGGCGGACGCGGCCCCCGAGACCGGCTGGGGGATGGCCCTGCCGGTCTTCCTCACGCCGCACCTCGCGGTCGCCAACCACGCGGTGAACGGACGCAGCTCGCGCAGCTTCGTGGAGGAGGGGCGTCTCGACGCGCTGTCCGGCGCGCTGAGCCCCGGCGACTGGCTCCTCATCCAGTTCGGTCACAACGACGCGAAGGACGACGACCGGCACACCGACCCCTGGACCACCTACCAGGACTACCTGAAGCGGTACGTGAAGGAGGCGCGTGACCGCGGGGCGCGGCCCGTACTCCTCACCTCCGTGGAACGCCGCAGGTTCGACGCCGGGGGCAGCGCCCTGCCCACCCACGGCGAGTACCCGGCGGCGATGCGCGCACTCGCGGCCGCCGAGGGCGTGGCGCTCGTCGACACGCAGGCGGCGAGCCTCGCCCGCTGGCAGGTACTCGGGCCCGAGCGCACCAAGGACCTCTTCCTCTGGCTCGGCCCCGGCGAGTCGCCCCACCACCCCGGGGGCAAGCAGGACAACACCCACTTCCGTCCCGCGGGCGCGATCGACGTGGCACGGCTGGTGGCCGCGGGGCTGCTCGGCCGCGGCGTGCTCACCCCGCGGCACGTCCGGCGGCTGGACGAGACGGTCCCGCCCGAATGGATCACCTGGCCGGCCGCCGGCTGAACCGAGGCCGGCCCGCCGAACACGCGCCGGCCGGCCGCCTCGGCGGCCGGGGACCGTGCCGTGCCGTGCCGTGCCGTTGCGGTGCCGTCGCCGCTCCGGGCCGGGCCCCGGAGCCCGGCTCCGGCTCCGTGGTCCGTTGGCCTGCCTCGTGGCCGTGATCGGCGGGCTTCGCTGAGCCAATGGTCCAGTGGCTCGCGGATCACTTGAGCCACTGGGGCCGCAGGTGTTCTGATAGAGAGGTCGATGGCGCCGCGGACTCCGTGGCGCCTTTTTCATGCCGGGGCGAAGGCGGGGCGGAAAGCAGTGGTGAAGAGGATGTTCGTGGCGCCGGATCCAGGGTGGCTGCGGCTGCGCAGCGCCACCCGGTCCGTCCTCGGTATCGGTCTGGCGGTCGCCGTGTGCGGCCTCACCGGACACACCCTCCCCGCGGTCATCACCGGTGGACTCGCCGCGCTCCTCGCCCTCTTCACGGTCACCGACGCGACGGTCCGCGGCCAGGCCGCCACCACCGCCCTGCTGCCCGCCGTCGGCTTCCCGGTGCTCGCTCTCGCGGCAGGACTGCACGACGTACCGCTCCTGCGCGACGTGGCGTTCCTCGCCGTCGCCGGCCTCGGGGTGTACGCCCGGCGCTGGGGACCGCGGGGCCACTCGCTGGGTGTCTTCGCCTTCATGACCTTCTTCGTGGCGCAGTTCCTGCACACCGTGCCCGGGCAGCTGCCCGGGCTGTACTCCGCCGTCGCCCTCGCCCTGCTCGCCTCCTCGGGCGTCCGTTTCGGCCTGTGGTGCTACGAGCGGAGGCTGCCGCCGCCCGTAGCCGCCCCGGCCCTGCCGGCCGGATCGGGCCTCGCCCGGATCACCACCCGCCAGGCGGTCCAGGTCGTCGTCGCGGGCGGGTTCGCCCTCGTGGTGGGCCAGGTCCTGTCCGAGGGGCGCTGGTACTGGGCCGTCGGCGCCGCCTGGTGGATCTTCGTGAACACCTCCTCGCGGGGCGAAACCCTGGTCCGTGGCTTCCGGCGCGTCCTCGGTACGGTCGTCGGCATCGCCGCCGGACTCTTCCTCGCCCTGCCGCTGCACGGAGCGGTGGCCCCCACGGCCGCGCTCGTGGCGGTGTGCGTCTTCGGGATCTTCTACACCGCCCCGGTCTCGTACAGCTGGATGATGACCGCGGTGACGCTGATGGTGGCCCTGCTGTACGGACTGCTGGGGGTGCTGGAGCCGGGCCTGCTCGCGCTGCGCCTCGCGGAGACCGGTGTCGGCGCCATGGGCGCGGTGCTGGCCGTGGCTTTCGTACTGCCCGTCACGACGCACGCCGCGACCAACGCCTGGATCGAACGCGCCGTGCACAGCGTGCACGGCTGCACCACCGCCGCCGCGCGCCGCCTGGCCGGCGACCCGGACGCCGACCCGGCTCCGCTCGCCGCCGAGCTGGAAGTGGTACTCGGCCGGGTGCGGCTCTCCCTGGCCCCGCTCGTCCACCCCCTGAACCCGCTGCGCGGCCGCAAGGCCCGCGCCCGCCGGATCCTGGCCCTGCTGGACGACTGCGCCCGTGAGGTGCGCGGGCTCGCCTCGGTCGCGGCCGACCCGCAGGCGTCGCACGACGCCCGCCTGGCGGCGGCCTGCTGGCGCGTGGAGGCCGCCGTCGAGGCCCTGGTCCCGCCCGCCGGCCGGCCGGCCGCCGCGCCGGTGCCCGGGGTCCAGACATCCGTCGCCCACCACCCCGGTGCCGAGGCCGCGCTGCGCCACCTGCACGGACTGGAGAGGGCGCTCGCCGACCTCGCCACACCCCTGCGCACCTCACCGCGCTCGCCGCTCGTCCCCTCGTAGGCGCCCGGTCGCAGACGCCCGGACCCGGGGTCCCGCCGGGGCTCCGCCGGGCCCCGAGCGCTCGCCCGCGCGAGGCGGCGAGCCGGCCCGGACCGGCTGCTAGCGTCTGCCCGGCAGAATGTGATCAAAGCTGTCACGGCTCTCGTGGCTGTGCGCGGTCAACTGGCGGAAAGGGGCTCCACGGTGAGCAGCAGCAACGAGGCCGGGCGGGCATTCATAGGGTCGTTCACCTCGGCAGGGGGGCGCGGGATCGTCGCCGCCGCCGTGGACCGGGAGACGGGCGCACTCACCGTGCTGGGGGCGACCGACGCCGTCGCCGACCCGTCGTTCCTCGTACTCGCTCCCGGCGGCACGGTCCTGTACGCCGTGAGCGAGACCGAGGACGGGGCGGCCGCGGCCTTCGACGTGACCGGCGACGGCGCCCCGCTCCCGGTCGGCGCGCCGGTGGCCGTGGGCGGCGCCGCCCCCACCCACCTCACGCTCGCCGACGGGCACCTGGTGACCGCCAACTACGGCTCGGGCAGCGTCACGGTGCTCCCCGTAGGCGCGGACGGCGCGCCGGAGGAGGCCACCGGCGTACTGCACCACCGCGGCAGCGGCCCGCGCCAGGACCGCCAGGGCGGGCCGCACGCCCACCAGGTGCTGCCCGACCCCACGGGGCGGTGGGTGCTCAGCGTCGACCTCGGCACCGACTCCGTACGGGTCTGCGAACTCGCCGCACCCCCCGGGACGCTGCGCGTGCACACCGAGACCGCGCTGCGGCCGGGCACCGGCCCCCGCCACCTGGCCTTCCACCCCGACGGCAGCCACGCGTACGTCCTGGGCGAGCTGGAGCCGGCCGTCACCGTCTGCCGCTGGGACGCCGAGTCCGGAGTGCTCGTACCGCTCGGCGAGACCCCTGTGGTGGAGCCGGGCACGGACGTGACGACGTACCCCTCCGAGGTCGTCGTCGCCCACGACGGGCGCTTCCTGTGGGCGGCCAACCGCGGGCACGACAGCATCGCCGTGCTCGCGCTCGACCCGTCGGGGGCGAAGGCGGAGTTCGTGACGACGGTGGGGTGCGGCGGCCACTGGCCGCGCGACCTCGCCCTGGACCCCTCGGGGAGCAGGCTCTACGCCGCCAACGAGCGATCGGGGGACGTCACCTGGTTCGACATCGACCAGGAGACGGGCATCCCGCGCCGGGCGGGCTCCATCGAGGTGCCCGCGGCCTCCTGCGTGGTCTTCGGCTGACACGCTGACACGCGCGGCCGGCACACGGCCGAGGGCCCGCACCGGTCGTCCGGTGCGGGCCCTCGGCCGCTCTCCCTCTCCCCGTACCGCGGTCGGCGTGCGGCAGGAGGGCTCCGCTCAGTGGACCGGCATGCCCTGCGCGAGCTGCTGCGGGGCGATGCCCAGAGCCGTCGTGTAGTGCGACAGGGCGAGCTTGCCGATCGCCGGGTAGGCACCCAGCGGCTCGGCGGTCGCGCAGTCCGCCTCCTTGACGGCCGCGTCCAGGAGGCTGTCGGGGACCTCGGGGCCGATCACGTACGGCGCCAGGGCGAGCTGGGTCGAACCGGAACCGCGCAACTGCTCCGCGACGGCGGCGACCGAACCCTCCTCGTCCAGCGCGGCGGCCATCACCGGTACGGCGAGGCGCGCGGCCAGCAGCATGCCGGTGATGCCGGCGGCCTGCACGGCCTCGTCGCCGCCCACGGTGGCCAGGATGATGCCGTCGGCCGCGGTGGTGACCGTGAACAGCCTGGCGCGGTCGGCGCGGGCCAGACCGGTCTCGGAGAGGCGCACGTGCAGGGCCTCGGCGAGCAGCGGGTGCGGGCCGAGGACGTCGGTCAGCTCGACGGCGGTGCGGCTGTCCATGACGGCCTGCCGTATGCGGCGCATCAGGGCGCTCTCGGGGCCGACGAGGAGCGGCACCACGACGGCGGCCGGGCCCTGCGGCTCGGCCGCCTCGCGGCCCGCGGCGAGCGCCTGCTCGTAGCGGGCGGTGCGCTCGGCGGCGGTGTGCGCGAGGACGCTCTCGAGCGTGGGGTACTCGTCGTCGTCGCCGTCGAGGTAGCCGATCCTGGCGGCGAGGCCGGGCAGCTCGGAACGGGCGATGCTGACGACTTCCTCCGCCAGGCTGCGCGACGCGCTGCCCGGGGTGCCGGGGACGGCGAGGACGAACGCGGGCGCGCCCTCGGGCGCCACCACGGGTTCCGGCCGGCGGTGCCGTCCGGGCTGGCGGGGGCGCGGCATTCGTACAGGCAGGCCGGATGCGGGCCCAGTGGGGGAGCTCATGGCGCCGCATGCTACTGCGTTCGGGTGGTGTCCTGTTCGGGGAGGGGGCGTTCGAGCGGTGTCTGTGCCGGTTTATCCCGTGAGTCGCTTTGACCTCGACTATCCTGCTCTGCCGGCACGTGCAGCAGGCGTCCGTCGGCCGGCAGCCGCAGGCCCCGCGTGGTGAGCGAAGCGGCGACGCGCACGGCTCCCGCCAGCGGATCTCCCGCGGCCGGGACGGTACGCGCGTGCGGCAGCCGCTCGGCGAGCGCGGCCCGCAGGGGGACGAGCAGCGCGTCGCCCGTCTTGAGCAGGCCGCCGGTGAACGCGACGTCGCACTCCCCGGACGGCGGGCAGACGGCAGCGGCGGCGTCGGCGATGTGCCCGGCCGCCTCCCGCAGGATGCCCGCCGCGACGGGGTCGGCGGGATCCGCGGCGGCGCAGCGGGCCACTTCCGGCGCGAACGAGGCGAGCACGGCGGGCCGGTCGGTGCGCGGGTAGAGCAGGCCGGGCAGTTCGGGCGCGGGCCCGAACACCGCTTCCACGCGGGCCAGCAAGGCGGGGGAGCCGCCGCGCCGCCCGTCGTGGGCGCGCATCGCCGCTTCGAGTCCGGCCCGGCCGATCCAGGCCCCGCTGCCGCAGTCGCCGAGCAGGTGCCCCCAGCCGTCGGCCCTGCGCCAGACGGACAGGTCCGTACCGAGCGCGATCAGCCCGGTTCCGGCCGCGACCACCGCACCCGGCCGCAGACCGAGCGCTCCGGCGTACGCCGTGACGGCGTCGGCGGCCAGCGCGAGACGCCGTACCCCCAGCGCGCTCTCCAGCGCTCCGGGCAGCCGGTCGCGCAGATCGCCGCCGAGAGTCGCCATCCCGGCGGCGCCGACCGCGACGGCGCCGATCGTGACGGGGGACGCGGCGCCGTCCCCGGCGCCGTCGAGGAGCGCGCGCGTCATGGGCAGCAGCTGGTCCAGCAGGTGCGCCGCGTCGATTCCGGCGGGGCCCGTCCGCACGGGCTCACGCGACACAGCGGTCTCCGTGCGCCCGACGGCCCCGGTGTCCGAGGTGTTCGCGAGCGCCACCCGCAGTCCCGATCCGCCGGAGTCGACCCCCAGCACCCACGGCGTCACGGCAGCCACCGGCCCGCCGGCCGCGCCTCGGACGCCGGGGAGGACACCAACCCCTTGGCGACGCCGGTGAGTTGACGGCGCGGTTTCCCGAACGAGGGGGCCGGGCCGCGCCGATGACGGGAGCCGGGCCGCTTGATCACCGGACGCAACGGGCACCGCTGCTTTCCGGCGCACGCCTGCGTGACCCCATGAACCGTCTCCAGGAAGAAGAGGCAGTGACGGCGGCAGCCTATCCCGGGCCTGGTGCGCCCGGACCAGTCGGCCGCCGCTGGGTGCGGGGGAGCGTCCAGTGCGCCAGTAGAGTGACATGCCGTGGCAGCACTACCGTTGAACGAACTTGTCGAGCCCGGGTGGGCGGAGGCGTTGCGCCCCGTGGCCGGGCGCATCGCCGCGATGGGCGATTTCCTGCGTGCGGAAATCGCGGCCGGCCGTACCTACCTGCCCGCCGGAGCACATGTCCTGCGCGCCTTCCAGCAGCCCTTCGACGAGGTCCGCGTCCTGATCGTGGGGCAGGATCCGTACCCGACCCCGGGCATGGCCATCGGGCTGAGCTTCGCGGTCGCGCCGGACGTCTCCCCTGTGCCCGGCAGCCTGGAGAACATCTTCAGGGAGCTGCACACGGACCTCGGGCTGCCCCGGCCCTCCAACGGTGATCTGACGCCCTGGACGCGTCAGGGCGTGCTGCTGCTCAACAGGGCACTCACCACGGCGCCCCGCAAGCCCGGGGCCCATCGCGGCAAAGGCTGGGAGGAAGTGACCGAGCAGGCCATCCGCGCTCTGGTGGCCCGCGGCAAGCCGCTGGTCCCGGTGCTGTGGGGGCGTGACGCCCGCAATCTGCGGCCGTTCCTCGACGGCTTGCCGGCGATCGAGTCCGCCCATCCCTCCCCCATGTCGGCGGACCGCGGTTTCTTCGGTTCGCGGCCCTTCAGCCGCACCAATGAACTCCTGGTCCGCCAGGGGGCCCAGCCGGTGGACTGGCGGCTGCCGTAGGGCAGCCGCCCGGCGTACGGGCTTCCGGCCACCCCACTCCACCCCACTCCACCCCGGCCGGCCCGCGTCGGTCAGCCGATGGCCGCGGCCCGTACGCACAGCACGTCCGGCAGGTGGGAGGCGAGCAGTTGCCAGCTGTCCCCGTCGTCCGCGCTCGCGAAGAGCTCCCCGTTGCGATTGCCGAAGTACACCCCCGCCGGGTCGGCGTCGTCCGTGCAGAGCGCGTCGCGCAGCACCGTTCCGTAATGCGGCTCCTGCGGCAGTCCGGCCGACAGCGGCTCCCAGCTCCGGCCCGCGTCCCCGGTCCGGTAGACCCGGCACTTGTTTCCGGCGGGCACCCGGTCGGAGTCCGCGGTGATGGGGAAGAGGTACGCCGTGTCCGCGCGGTGCGGATGCGACGCGGCGGCGAAGCCGAACGTCGAGGGCAGCCCCGCCCCGATGTCGGACCAGTTGGCCCCGGCGTCGTCACTGCGGAACACCCCCCAGTGGTTCTGCAGGTACAGCCGGTCGGGGTCGGCCGCGTCCTGGGCGATCTTGTGCACGCACTGGCCGAACTCGGGGTCAGGATCGGGCAGGAACACCGCCGACACCCCCTTGTTGGACGGCGCCCAGCTCGCCCCGCCGTCCCGCGAGCGGAACACCCCGGCCGTGGACACCGCGACCGTCACGGCCCGGGTGTCACGCGGATCGGTGACGACCGTGTGCAGCCCTTCGCCGCCACCGCCCGGCACCCACTGCGAGCGCGTCGGGTGCTCCCACAGCGGCCGTACGAGCTCGAAGGACTCGCCGCGGTCCTCGGACCGGAACAGCGCGGCCGGCTCCGTGCCCGCGTACACCACGTCGGGCGCCTCGGGTCCCGCCGGGTGCAGCTGCCAGACCCGCTCCAGCGACGCGCCGGTGAACTCCGGGAACTTCACGGCGGGCCGCTTCGGTTCGGCCCAGGTCGCGCCCAGGTCGTCGGAGTGGAAGACCGAGGGGCCCCAGTGCGCGCTGTCCCCGCCGGCGAGCAGCCTGGGCACCGCACCGCGGGTGTCGATGGCGAGTGAGTACACCGCCTGCGCGTTGAAGTGCGGTCCGTCGAACTCCCATACGCCGCCGCGCCTGCGGCCGGTGAAGAGTCCTTTGCGTGTTCCCACGGTGAGCAGTACGTCGGTCATGGCCGACACCTCCAGGACGCCGTTGTCTCAGATACGGGCCAGTGTGCACCCGCCCACTGACAGCGGCCCTCGCAGCGGGCGTCGCCGCAGTTCAGGCGGCACGCCGGGCGCCCCGGCCCCCGCGTCGCCCTCCGGCCGGAACCGGACGGTACGGCGCGGTCGTGGTAGCGGGGGGAAGTGATCAGCGGTACCGAGGTGAGGGGAGTGCGCCGGTGACCGGTGCGACGGTACGGATCGACGGGGACAGCCTGCTGCTGCCGGGCGGGGTGCGGGTGCGTTTCGTACGTACGCTGCGCCTGCCCGAGAAGGGGACGCACCCGCTGCCGCCGGGCCTGGGCGACTTCCCGCTGCGCAGGGTCGAGGACTACGCCGGCACGGTGCCCCCGGAGTGGTCGGCCAGAGGCGGCGTCATGCTGCCCGTGCACCTGCGGGAGGCGATGTGGCTGAGCTTCGCCGGGACCGTGGAGCCGGGCGCCCTCCAGGTGGGGGCGGGGAAGGTCTGCGCCGTGTCGGGGAAGCCGTGGAGCGGCGGGCTGTCACGGGACCCGCAGAACTACCTGGTGCTGCCGCGCCAGCCGTGGCTCGACGGGATCAACTCCGGGACGGGCACGGTGCGGCAGTTCGTCGCGGTGCCGCTGGGGATGGGCGCGACCGTGGAGGGCCAGGTCACCGGCGAGGAGAAGTGGGGCGGGCTGCAACTGCAGGCGTGGCCGCTCAAGGACGGCCCGCTGGCGGCGTGGCGGGAGCAGCGGAGGCGGGCGGCGGAGCAGCCGGCCCCGGGGGAGGGGCACGGTCCGACGGCCGGGTACGGCATGGCGGCCCCGGGGGCCGCCGCGCCGCCCCCGGCCTTGATGTCCGCCGGGCCCGGCGGCGGGCCGGGCGGCGCTCCCCGGCCCCGGGCGGCGGCGATGGGGCTCGGTGTGGGCGGCTCCATGCGCCAGGAGGTCTACAAGGACGACCGGCCCGTTTCCGACTGGGCCGACCAGCCGTCCGGCCGGGTCTTCGTCCACCTGGTGACGCCCCCGGAGTGGCGGCGCATCACCGGCGAAGAGCCTCCGCCGTCCCCCGTGGACCGGGCCGCGTACACCCGGGCGGGCCTGCCCTGGTTCGACTACTACGACGCCGACGGCGAGGACCTGGCGGCCACGGACACCCTGGGCGGCGTGAAGCCGGTCGGCGAGTGGCTGGGCGAGGACCACACGCCGTGGCAGCAGCCGTCGCCGCACCAGGTGAAGCCGCTCGGTGGCGCGCCGGGCAAACCGGTGTCCGACGGCGACTGGTAGCGGCCGGGGTCCGGGGAGCGCGCCCGCGATCCGCAGGGCCGGGGACCGGAAGCCGGGGGCCGGGAGCCGGGGGATCATGGAGGGCGTTCCCGAAGCGCCCGCCGGCACGGTCACGGCGGGCGCGCGCCTGAGGAGAGAAACATGCCCGACATCCGCATGCACACCGCCCCGGACGGCCCGGCGGCCCTCGTCGAGGTCGCCCCGGGACCGTCCGTGAACGCGGAGGCGGGGCAGATCCACATCGGTGCGCGGGGCAGCGCGTACGTCCCCCTGGTCGCCACCCCCGCACAGGCCCGGGAGCTGGCCGCCGCGCTTCTGCGGGCGGCCGACACGGCCGAGGCGCAGGCCGAGGACACGTACCCGACCGTCAAGGCGGGCGAGCTGCGTCGTGGTGACGTCCGCAGCGGGGAGCGCACGATCACGGTGGACCGTGTCAGGACCGACGGCGGCACCGTCCACGTCACGTGGACGTCGGACGCCGGGCGCCACTGGACCCAGAGCTACCCCGCGGACGCGGACGTCAGCCTCCGGCGCCGCGCGTAATCCGCCACGAAAGAATTTCCTCATGGTGCAGGGGAGTTGACCTTCTGCGAGCGTCTGCCTATGTTCTCGTTCGGGATTGTGGTCAATGTCCGATATTTCGAACGAAACACCAGGAGCCCAGATGCAAGGTCCGAGAAGGCCCGGACGCGGTCTCGCCGTCGCGGCCGTCCTCACCGGTCTGACGGCCGCACTCGTCGTCGCACCCACCGAAGCCCCGGCCGCGGCGGAAGCGGCCGACTATTCGATCGATGTCGACCCGGCAGGGACCGGGCCCGCGATCGACGACTCGATGTACGGCGTGTTCTACGAGGACATCAACCACGCCGCCGACGGCGGCCTGTACGCCGAACTCGTGCAGAATCGTTCCTTTGAGTACGACCGCGTCGACAACCGCGCGTACACCCCGCTGACCGCCTGGAGCGAGACCGCGAGCGGCGCGGCGACCGGCACGGCGCGCGTCGTGGACGACGACGGGCGCCTGAACGAGCGCAACCGACGCTACCTGCGGCTCGACCTCAACGGCGACGGCAGCGAAGGCCGCTTCGGCATCGCGAACTCCGGCTACAACGCGGGGATCGCCGTGCAGGCCGGCAAGAAGTACGACTTCTCGGTGTGGGCGCGCACCGACCGCGCGGGCGGAACACCGCTCAGCGTCGAACTGCGGGACGGTTCCACCCAGTTGGCGAAGCCCCTGCGCATCACGGCACGCGGCGACCGCTGGGCCAAGTACACCGGCACACTCACCGCCCGCACGACCGGCGACGCCGGCCGGCTCGCCGTCACCGCCGGCGGCAGCGGCACCGTACGGCTCGACATGGTCTCGCTCTTCCCCCGCGACACCTACAAGGGCCGGCCGAACGGCCTGCGCAAGGACCTCGCCGAGAAGATAGCCGCCCTGAAGCCCGGCTTCCTGCGCTTCCCGGGCGGCTGCCTGGTCAACACCGGCAGCCACGAGGCGTACGAGGCCCCGGACTTCGAGCGCAAGCGGTCCTACCAGTGGAAGGACACCGTCGGCCCGGTCGAGGAGCGGGCGGTGAACGCCAACTTCTGGGGCTACAACCAGACCTACGGCCTCGGCTACTACGAGTACTTCCAGTACGCCGAGGACATCGGCGCGATGGCCCTGCCCGTCGTCCCCGCCCTCGTCACCGGCTGCGGCGAGAACAAGGCGACCGACGACCCCGCGCTGCTCCGGCGCCACATCCAGGACACGCTCGACCTCATCGAGTTCGCCAACGGACCCGTCTCCTCCCCGTGGGGCAAGAAGCGGGCGCGGATGGGCCACCCCAGGCCCTTCGGCCTGACCCACCTGGAGGTCGGCAACGAGGAGAACCTCCCCGACGAGTTCTTCGCGCGCTTCACCGAGTTCCGCAAGGCCATCGAGGCGAAGTACCCGGACATCACCGTCATCAGCAACTCCGGCCCCGACGACAGCGGCACCACCTTCGACCGCGCCTGGCAGCTGAACCGCGACGCCGATGTCGCCATGGTCGACGAGCACTACTACAACAGCCCGCAGTGGTTCCTGGAGAACAACGACCGCTACGACGCCTACGACCGCAAGGGCCCCAAGGTCTTCCTCGGCGAGTACGCGTCCCTGGACAACCGCTTCTCCAACGCCCTCGCCGAAGCCGCCTTCATGACCGGCCTCGAACGCAACGCGGACGTCGTCAAGCTCGCCTCGTACGCCCCGCTCCTCGCCGACACCAACGACGCGCAGTGGCGGCCCGACATGATCTGGTTCGACAACACCGACTCATGGGGCAGCGCCAGCTACGAGACGCAGAAGCTCTTCATGAACAACGTCGGTGACGAGGTGGTACCGAGCCGCGCCTCCGGCACCCCCGCCGTCAGCGGCCCGATCGCCGGCGCCGTCGGCCTGTCCACCTGGGCGACGGCCGCCGCGTACGACGACGTGCGGGTCACGTCGGCGGACGGCGAAAGCCTGTTCACCGACGACTTCTCCGGTGGTGACAGCCGCTGGACGAAGGCGGCCGGCACCGGCTCCTGGTCCGTCCAGGACGGTGCGTACGTCCAGTCCGACGCCGCCGCCGAGAACACCCTCGTCACGGCGGGCGACGCCGCCTGGCACGACTACGACCTGAAGCTGAAGGCCACGAAGAAGTCCGGCAAGGAGGGCTTCCTCGTCGCCTTCGGAGTCAAGGACACCGGCAACTACTACTGGTGGAACCTCGGCGGCTGGGGCAACACCCGCTCCGTCGTGGAGAAGGCCGCGGGCGGTGCCAAGCAGACGCTCATCGAGCGCGGTACGACCATCGAGAGCGGCCGTACGTACGACATCGAGGTCAAGGTGCGCGGCCGGCAGGTGACCCTGTTCCTGGACGGGAAGGAGTGGGGCAGCTTCACCGACGACAAGACCGCCGAGCCCTTCCGCCAGGTCGTCACCCGCGACAAGGCGACCGGCGAGCTCATCGTCAAGGTCGTCAACGCCCAGGACGCCCCCGCCCGTACGGAGATCGACCTCGGCCGCCACGCCGACGTGGCCTCCAAGGCCCGGCTGACCACGCTCCAGGGCGACCCGGACGCGGTCAACACCTCCACCGACCGGCCGATCAGGCCCCGCAGCTCCACTCTGGACGGGGTCGACGACACCTTCACGTACACCTTCCCCGCCAACTCCGTCACCTTCATGCGCATCAAGACCGGCTGACACCCGGCCCGACGCGCTCCGAAGCCCCCTGCCGGAACCTGATCCGGCAGGGGGCTTGTGCGGTGCGCCGTTCCCCGGCGGCCTCCCCGCATGCGCGTTCACCCGCGCGTCATGACGGGTCAGTCCTTCTCGGAGGCGGTGACGGGGAACCGGTGGAGAGCGCCGGGCAGCCGGGAGCCGAGCGGGGACATCCCGCCGTCCGCGCCGTGCCGGGCGAGCAGATCGAGTACGAGACGTCCCCGGCGTACGCGCTCACGGGCGCCGGCCAGCGCGGTGTCGCGCAGCTGGGCGCCGTACGGGTAGATGCCGGGGGACTTCGAAAGCCCGAACTTGAGGTAGAGCGGTGCGCCGCGCCGGATCAGCTCCGCCGCCTCGTACATCCGGATGTAGCCGCCGAGGTCGTCGGGTGCCTCCACGTAGAGGTCCATGGGGGCGCGGCTGACCCGGCGGATCTCGGTGAAGTGGGCGAGGGTGAGGTCGGAGGGGATGTTGACGGAGTCCGCCCCGAGCCTCTCGTACACGGCGTACGAAGCCGGATTGACCGGGCCGATCAGCGCGGACACCTTGAAGGTGGTGTCGGCGGGCAGCAGCCCGCCGGCGCGCAGCCGGTGCAGCGTCCACAGCACGCCCTCGTCGGCGACCAGCAGGCACCTCACCCCCAGCGCCGACGCCCGCAGGGCGTCTTCGACACAGCCGGCCAGGGCGTCGTGGCCGCGGGCGCGGAGCCCCGCGCCGCCCGAGTCGGTGCGGGTGGCCGCGCCGGTGTCCCAGGTGCCGCGCGGCCCGGTGAACAGGCAGAGCTCGATGTCGCGTTCCGCGCAGGACTCCACCATCTCGGTGATGTCGGCGTCGGTGAGCATCCAGATGCCGCTGCCCTGGCTGATGCGGTGGACCGGGACGTCGAGGCGCGAACTCTCCTTGAGTACGACGGCGAGCGCCTCCGGACCCTCCACCGAGGGCACCTCGGTGCGCCAGGTGCCGCCGTCGGGGAACGCGTGCGGGGAGGAGTCCGCGGGGTTGTCGTCCGGTGTGGCGTGGCCGATGCGGGCGAGGGCGTCGGCGCCGGGGCGGCGGGGGGCTGACGGGGCTGTCACGGGACTCCTTGGTTCGGCATCTCGGTCAGGATTCGGTTCATGGCGCGCACCTGCGCGCCGGTCACTGCCGGACGGCTCCGGCCACGCCGGGAGAGGAAAGGTCTCCGGCCGCTCACGACGGCCGCAGCAGCACCTTCCCGGTCTTCGGATCGCCGCCCCCGACCAGCGCCACCGCATCGCCGAACCGCTCCAGCGGGAACTCGTGAGTGATCAGCGGGCGCGGATCGATCAGCCCGGTCCCGAACGCCCGCACGGCGAAGGCCCAGGCCGACGACGGCGCCCCGAAGACGGACCGCACGGTCAGCTGGCTCAGCGACAGATGCACCAGATCGATCCCCGTCGCACCCGCGGTGAAGATCCCGGTGAGGATCACCCGGCCGCCGCGGCGGGCCAGCAGGCAGGACGAGGCCGCGGTGGAAGGCGCGCCGGCGGTCTCGACGACCAGGTCGTAGCGTCCCGCGAGGTCGTGCGTCTCCTCGGGCGTACACGCGTGGGTCGCCCCGAACGCCAGTGCCTGAACGGCCCGTTCCATGCGCGGGTCGAACACCGTCAGCTCACCGGGGCTCGCGGCCGCCAGCAACTGCACGGCCAGCAGCCCGAGCGTGCCCGCGCCCACCACGGCCACCCGCTCGCCCGCCCCGGCCCGCCCGGCCCGTACGGCGGAGGCGACCACGGCGGCCGGCTCCAGGAGCGCGGCGGCCCGCAGGTCGGCGTCGTCGGCGAGCGGATGCAGCAGCCGGGCGGGCACGACGACATGGTCGGCGAAGGCGCCGGGCCGGGTGAAGCCCGTCTCGTCGTACCCCGACGCGCACAGCGACGTGTCGCCGCTGCGGCACCGCTCGCAGGCACCGCAGGACCGGAACCCCTCGGCGACGGTCCTGCGTCCGAGGAGCCCCGTGTCGACCCCCTCGCCGACCGCCTCGACGGTCCCGGACCACTCGTGCCCCGGAATCACCGGATAGCGCACGTACGCCGCGTCGCGATGGCCGTCGTACACCTCGCGGTCGCTCATGCAGATCCCGGCGGCGGCGACCCGCACCACCACCTCGCCGGGGCCCGGCCCGGGCGGCGGTCCCGTCACCAGCCGGTGCGAACCGGGCCGCTCGACGACGACCGCGCGGCTGATCACTTCGGCTTCCTCTGCTCCCAGCCCTCGGCCCACAGGTCGAACCTGGCCTGCTGCTGCGGGAATTCGGCCGCCGCAGCCGTGTCGAGCTCGACGCCGAGGCCGGGCGCGTGGGAGACCTCGAAGTAGCCGTCGACCACCTCGGGCGCTCCGCGCACCACCTTCTTGATCTCCGCGTCGGCGAAGTCGTTGAAGTGTTCGAGGATCTTGAAGTTCGGGGTGCAGGCGGCCAGCTGGAGGCTCGCCGCGGTCAGTACGGAGCCGCCCACGTTGTGCGGGGCGATCTGCACGTAGTGCGTCTCGGCGGTCGCGGCGAGCTTCCTGGTCTCCAGGATGCCGCCGATGTGTCCCACGTCCGGCTGGATGATGTCGGCGGCCTGCGACTCGAACAGTTCCCGGAACTCGATCCGGTCGTGGATGCGCTCGCCGGTGGCGATGGGCATGTCCACCTTGGCGGCGACCTTCTCCAGCGCCTTGAGGTTCTCCGGCGGGACCGGCTCCTCCAGCCAGGCGGGCTCGAAGGGCGCCAGCTCGCGGGCGAGCCGTACGGCCGTGGCGGGGGAGAACCGTCCGTGCATCTCCAGCATCAGCTCGGTGTCCGGGCCGATCGCGTCCCGTACGGCCTCGATCAGCGACACCGCGTAGAGCGTGCCGGCGTGGTCGAGTTCGTAGTGCCCGGTTCCGAACGGATCGATCTTCAGCGCGCGGTAACCGCGCTCGACGACCGTCTGCGCGGCCTTGTGGTACGCCTCGGGGGTGCGCTCCGTGGTGTACCAGCCGTTGGCGTACGCCTTGACCCGGTCGGTGACCTTTCCGCCGAGCAGCTGCCAGACCGGCACGCCGAGCGCCTTGCCCTTGATGTCCCAGCAGGCCATCTCCACGACCGCGATGCCCGACATGACGATCTCGCCGGCCCGTCCGTAGTCGCCGTACTTCATCCTGCGGACGAGATCCTCGACGGCGAAGGGGTCGGATCCCGCGATGTGGTTGGCCTCGGCCTCGCGGAGATAGCCGAGCAGCGCGTCGGTGCGGCCCAGCATCCGGGTCTCTCCGACACCGGTGAGACCTTCGTCCGTACGGACGACGACATAGGTGAGGTTGCGCCAGGGTGTCCCGACGACGTGCGTGCTGATTCCCGTAATGCGCAAGGCGGTTGCCCCTCGGAGGTGTTCGAGATTTCGTTATGCGTTCGAAATTCTGGCGTGACCGTAATCAGCCGGTCCTCGGGGTGTCAATGGCCTGCCGCCGCCCCCGCGCCGCCCGCGCGCCGTCCCCGCGCGGCCATTGCCGGGCGAACCAACCTGCGGCTAGCCTGTGTTCGTCATACCGGTCAATGACCGGAGTTTCGAACAGAAGAGGTGGGTGGCCGATCGTGGGACGACTGGTTCCGGCGGTGACCAGGTCGCTGGACATACTCGAGCTGTTCCTGGAAGGGGACGGCACGCTGTCCGCGCCCGATGTCACGCGCAAGCTCCAGCTGCCGCGCACCACGGTGCACGAGCTGCTCACCACGCTCGCCGCGCGCTCCTACGTGGTGCCCGTGCCCGACCAGCCCGGCCGCTACCGGCTCGGTGTGCGTACGTACCAGCTCGGCAGCCGGTACGCGGAGCAGCTCGATCTCGCCGCCGAGGGGCAGCAGGTGGCCCGGGAGGTCGCCGAGACCTGTGACGAGACCGTTCACGTCGCCATCCTGGAGGACACGGACGTCATCTACATCGCCAAGGTGGACTCGACGCACGCGGTCCGGATGGTCTCGGCCGCCGGCCGCAGGCTGCCCGCGCACTGCACCTCCGTCGGCAAGATGCTGCTCGCCTCGCTGCCGCAGACCCAGCTCGACGCCCGCATCGAAGGCCGTGAATTCGTTGCCATGACCCCCAACAGCATCACCGATCCGGGGGAGTTGCGCACCGCACTCGCGAAGATCCGGGAGCGCGGGCTCGCCTTCGAGCACCGGGAGTCCAACCCGGACGTTAGCTGCGTGGCCGCCCCGGTGCGGGACAGCGCGGGCCGGGTCGTCGCCGCGCTCTCCATCTCCGTGCCCATGATCCGGTGGAGCGAGGAGCGGGAGACCGAGCTGGCCGAGCTGGCGGCCAGGGGCGCGACCGACCTGTCGGTCCGCCTCGGTCACCGGGTCCGCCCGTGAGACCGGTCGTGAGGCCACCCGTGAGGCCGTTCGCGCGGCCGGACGTCGCGGTGCGGGAGCGGGCGTCGCTCGGCGAGGGGCCGACCTGGGACGCGGCGGCGGGCCGGCTGGTCTGGGTGGACATCCTGTCCGCGCGCATCCACACGTACGACCCGGCGAGCGGCCGTCGCACGGTCATGGCCGCCGGACAGCACGTCGGCGCGGCCAAGCCGCGGGCGGGCGGCGGCCTGGTCGTCAACCTCCGCGACGGGATTGGTCTGTACGGGCCCGACCTGGCCTTCTCCTGGCTGGTGCGCGACCCCGTGCCGGGCCGCCGCGGCAATGACGCGGCCGTCGCCCCCGACGGGGCGCTGTGGGCGGGCACCATGCGCTACGACGAGGAGCCGGGTGGCGGGAGCCTCACCCGGGTCGCACCGGACGGCACGGCCGTGCGGGCGCTGACCGCCGCCGTCAGCAACGGCACGGACTGGAGCCCCGACGGACGGCTCATGTACTACGTCGACAGCCCCACCCGCGGTATCGACGTCTTCGATTTCGACGGCCGCCAGGCCGTGAACCGGCGCCGGCTCGCGGAGATCGAGACCGGTGCGGGCTTCCCGGACGGCCTGACCGTCGACGCCGACGGCTGCGTCTGGGTGGCGCTCTGGGACGGCGCGGCGATCCGCCGGTACACGCCGGACGGGCGGCTCGACCGGGTCGTCGCACTGCCCGTGCGCCGCCCCACGGCCTGCGCTTTCGGCGGCGCCGGCCTGGATGACCTGTACGTCACCACGGCCCGGACCGGCCTCGCCGCCCCGCACCCGCTCTCCGGTTCGCTGCTGGTGCTTCCGGGCGCGGGCCGGGGGCTGCCCCCGACGCCGTTCGCCGGCTGAGGAGCGGTTGTACGAGAGACCTCGTAGTTTGACGATCGCCGTAGTACGGTGTGTATCGTACTAAGCGCAGTCGGCCCGGCTGCACCAGTCGAAACGGAGTCCCTCGTGAGCGCCCTCTTCGAGCCCTACAGCCTGCGATCGCTGACCATCCCCAACCGCATCTGGATGGCGCCCATGTGCCAGTACAGCGCGGAGGTGTTCGGGCCGAACGCCGGTGTCGCGCACGACTGGCACTTCGCCCACTACGCCGCCCGCGCCACGGGCGGCACCGGCCTGATCCTGGTGGAAGCCACGGCGGTCAGCCCCGAGGGCCGGATCAGCCCGGCCGACCTGGGCATCTGGAACGACCGGCAGGTCGAGGCGCTGCGCCGCATCACCGCGTTCCTGGAGAGCCAGGGAACGGTCCCCGGCATCCAGCTGGCGCACGCCGGGCGCAAGGCGTCCACCGACCGCCCCTGGCGCGGCGGCGCCCCGATCGTCGCGGACCCCGAGGCGTGGCAGCCCGTCGCGCCGAGCCCGCTGCCGTACGACGAGGGCCACCCGGCGCCCGCCGAACTGTCCACCGGACAGATCGCGGAGATCGTCGGACAGTTCGCGGACGCGGCGCGGCGGGCCCTCGCGGCCGGGTTCAAGGTCGCCGAGATCCATGGCGCGCACGGCTACCTGATCGGCGAGTTCCTCTCCCCGCACAGCAACCACCGCACCGACGCGTACGGCGGCTCCTTCGAGAACCGCACGCGCTTCGCCCTGGAGGTCGTGGACGCGGTGCGCGCGGTGTGGCCCGAGGACCTGCCGCTGTTCTTCCGGATCTCGGCCACCGACTGGCTGACCGAGAACCCCGAGGACGAGCGGGACGGCTGGACCGCCGACGACACCGTCCGCTTCGCCCGTGAGCTGCGGGCGCACGGGGTGGACCTGCTCGACGTCTCGACGGGCGGACTCGCGCCGCGGACGCGGATCCCCGTCGGCCCCGGCTACCAGGTGCCGTTCGCCGAGCGGGTCCGCGTCGAGGCGGGGCTGCCCGTCGCCGCGGTCGGCCTGATCACCGACCCGGTGCAGGCCGAGAAGATCCTGGCCGACGGCCAGGCGGACGCCGTACTGCTCGGCCGGGAACTGCTGCGCAACCCTTCGTTCGCCCGCCACGCCGCGCGCGAACTGGGCGGCGAGGTGCACACGCCCGACCAGTACCACCGCGCGGTCTGAGCGTCTCCCCGTGGGCGGGGCCGCGGCCGCTGCCCGGCCGGCCCCGCCCGCAGGACGGTCCGCATCTAATTACGATGAGTGTCGTACAATGGTGCTCCCGGACGAACTGGAGACGCCGTGAACGCCGTTACGACGAGTGCGCGTGAACTCGCGCACCCCACGCGCGACGAGATCCGCCTCGAAGGGGTGCTCCACGCGCTCTCCGACCCCATGCGACTGCGCATCGTCCGCGAGATGGCGGTGGCCGAGTCCGAGCTCTCCTGCTCGTACTTCACCCTCCCCGTCACCAAGTCCACGACCACCCACCACTTCCGCGTACTGCGCGAGAGCGGTGTGATCCGGCAGGTCTACCGGGGAACGGCCAAACTCAACGGGCTGCGCCGTGAGGACCTGGAGCTGCTCTTCCCCGGCCTCCTCGACCGCGTCCTCGCGGCGGCCGCACTGGAGGCCGGCCGGCTCGGCACCGACGGCTGACGCCGAGGGGCGCGCGGCGGGCCGTCAGGCTCCGCCGTGCGCGGCGGCCAGCAGCCCCTCCCAGTCGTGGAGCTTCACCGACCGGCGCCCCAGGGAGACGCCCAGCGCCGCCTCCGCCGCCTCGATCGCCCGCCAGTCGCTCCACACGACCGGGCGGATCCCCGACTCCCGCAGTGCGTCGAGCGGGTCGTCCACGAGCGGGCGCCGGGCGAGCGCCGGCGCGTCCGCGAGGAGCGACGCCACCGTCTCCTTGGCGCACGGCCGGTTGGTGCCGATGACGCCCGTCGGGCCCCGCTTGATCCAGCCCGCCACGTACTCGCCCGGCGACGGGACGCCCTCCCGCAGGACGTGACCTCCGGCATGCGGCACCGTCCCGCTCCCCGGGTCGAACGGCAGGCCGGCGAGCGGTGCCCCCCGGTAACCGACCGACCGCAGCACCAGCTGCGCCTCCACGTCCTCGTACGTTCCCGTGCCGCGTACGCCGCCGCTGCCGTCGGGCACCGTGCGCTCGAAGCGCACCCCCGCCGCCCGCCCGCCTTCCTCCAGCACCTCCACGGGCCGCAGGAAGAACCGCACGTGGATACGGCGCGCCCGTTCCCCGGAACCGCCCGCGGCGGCCCAGCCCCTCAGTACCTCGACATTGCGCCGGTTCACGGCGGGAAGGGCCGCGGCCACCGCCGACCCCGGATCCGCGTACGCCGGGTCCAGGGCGAGCTCCTCGGGCCGTACGACCACCCCGGCGTCCGGCAGGGTGCCGAGCTCCCGCAGTTCCTTGGTGGTGAACTTCGCCTGCGAAGGGCCGCGCCGGCCCACCATGTGCACCTCGCGCACCCGGCTGCCCGCCAGCACGTCGAGCGCCGGCTGCGGCACATCGGTGGACCGCAGCTCGTGCGCGCCGCGCGCCAGGACGCGGGCCACGTCCACCGCCACGTTGCCCACCCCGATCACGACGGCCGAACGCGCGCCCAGCGCGAAGCCGCGCCCGGACGCGTCCGGATGGGCGCTGTACCAGGAGACGAAATCGGTGGCCGACCAGCTCCCGGGCAGGTCCTCGCCCGGAATGCCGAGCCTGCGGTCCGTCGCGGCCCCGACGCAGTACACCACCGCGTGGTAGAGCTCCAGCAGCCGCGCGCAGGTCAGCCCGGCCGTTCCCACCTCGGCGTGGCCCACGAAGGTGATCCGTTCGTCTTCGAGTACGGTGCGCAGGCTGTTCTGGAGCGACTTGATCTTCTCGTGGTCCGGTGCGACGCCGTAGCGCACCAGTCCGTACGGACAGGGCAGCCGGTCCAGTACGTGCACCCGCACGTCGGGCACCGCACTCTGCTGCACCAGGGCCTGCGCGGTGTAGACCCCGCTGGGGCCTGAACCGATGACTGCGACTCGAAGCACGGCGGGGGCTCCTTCCCGCGAAGGTCTCCAGCATGGCATCGAACGGCGGGCCGGGGGAGGTGTCCGTCCCCTGGCCCGAACGGTGCGGGAGACCCTCCACCGGGTGCCTTGCGTCGTACACGCTGCGCGCCGTGGCGGGCCGGGGGCGGGACGGGGTTACGTTTCCACCGTGCTGGAAAGTGCTTTTTTTGACGTCAACAACCATTATGAACCGAATGCGGCGGCGCCGGTATGGCCCGTACGGGTCCCGGAGGGCCGCGCCGCCGACGCCGTCCCGCCTCCCCGGCCCGCCTGGTTCAACGTGCGGCTCACCTTCGCCGACGGCGCCGGGATCGACGTACTCGCCACGATGTCGGCCGAGCGGATCACCGTCGAGGAGGTGTGTGCGGACCTGCCGCTCGACGGCTTCACGGTGGCCGCGGAGTGGGTCGAGGAACCGGCCGGCGGTGCCTGCCGGGTGGCCGTCGAGGCCCCGCGTACGCCCGCCGTCGCGGCGGACGGGCCGCCCGCGACCGAGTGCCGGACCAGTTCCATGGTGGCCTGGTCGGCGTACGTCTTCCGCCGGCTGTCGCCGG
>NZ_JBSFUB010000024.1:0-76857 GCF_053591575.1 Streptomyces altiplanensis
GGTCAACGTCCTCTGGGCCCTCCTGCGCGATGGACGGACCTACGAAACCGTGCCACCCGCCGTTCCCACTGCTTGACAAACAGCATTAGGAATCACTGAACGCTGCCAAGGCTCCCGAGGACACGAGTCACCCGCTGATCCATCCTGGTCCCGGGGTCCGATGCCGAGATGGTGCCGGAGGCCGGCAGAACCGTCATTGGCGACATCGCAGGGCGGCGGCTTCTGGTACCGGGTGGCGAGACCCCGCACCGAGAGGGCACGGCCCGGCCAGGTACACCGGTGCGCATGGACCCGCCAGGAGGAGGCCGGAACGCGCTGTCGGCGGCACAGCGCGGCGTGGATCCGGCGAAGACCCCTGTGCCGGCGCTGCTCAGGCGACCGTGGTGCCGATGACCTCACCCGTGTCCGGGCCGAGCGGGAACTGCCCGGAGACCTGCTGGCCGGGACCCTTCCGGATGCCTTGGGCAGCGGGGCTGCCGGGGCGGGGCGTTCTCGGTGGTGATGACGGTTCTGGTCATGGCGTGCCCTTCAAGGGGGGCACGGGGGCCGTGTACGAGGGTCAGCGCCAGGCCTGTCGTTCCTGGCTGCGGGGGTCGTCGACCTGAGTCCACTCGGCGTCGATGCGCATGGTGGACCTGCGCTCGGTGTTGTACGGGTCCCAGCCGGGGTTGCCGGTCCTGGCGAACCGGACCCAGGCCTCGTGCACGCGGGTGGTGAGATCCGCGGGGGGCTTGTCGGGGCCGAGCAGGGCGGCGGGGCCGTGCAGCCGGGCGAGGTGCGAGAGACCGAAGACGAAGGGCAGCTCGACCGCGTGGGTGGCGCCCAGTTCTCCGTCCAGGGCCTGGGAGCGCCAGGCGAACTCGTAGGCGTAAGTGGCGGATCGGGCATGTGCGGCGTGTGCCCCGGCCAGGGCCCAGCTGCCCGCGCCGAACAGCGCGTCGCCCATGATGGCGGAGCGCAACTCGCCGAAGGACGCCTCGGGGCGTGTCTTGCGGTAGGTCTCGACGAGTCGGGCCGCATTCGGGTGTGAGCGCGCCGCCGCGTCGTCGACGTCCTCGGCGGTCGAGGTGGCGTACTTGTCCACGGGCACCAGATAGAGATGTCCCTCCTCGGTGTTGGTCCCGATGAGCAGGTCGATGTCGGCGCTCAGGCCGGCGGCGACGGATTCGGCGGGTTGGGTGTCGAGGACCAGGCTGAAGGGGCTGAGTCCGATCAGCGGGTCCCGGTGGGTCCCGGTCCGCAGGTCGATGCCCGCGAGGCGGGAGGCGGCCTCGACCAGGCGCTCGTCGGAGATCTCCGCGAAGGCGTCGATGTGGGGTTCGACGCCCAGGGCCTCGGCCGCTGCCCGGGTGACGCGGGCGGCCTGCTCGCTGGTGAAGGCGCCCAGGCCGCTGCCGCTCTGGACGATCGCCCGGTGGAAGAGGCCCGCGGCTTCGGGGGTGGCGAGGACACCTCCGACGATGGTCGCCCCGGCCGACTGGCCGAAGAGGGTGACGTGGTGCGGGGCACCGCCGAAGGCGGCGATGTTCTCCTTCACCCAGCGCAGCGCGGCGACGACGTCGAGCAGGCCGCGGTTGGCGGGCGCGCCGGGCAGGTCGAGGAATCCGGCGATGCCGAGCCGGTAGTTGAGGGTGACGAGGACGACGCCGTCGCGGGCGAAGGCGGACCCGTCGTACAGCGCGGACCGTGTCGAGCCGGCGACGAACCCGCCGCCGTGGACGAACACCATGACCGGCAGGTCAGCATGGGGGGCGGCGGGCGCGAAGACGTTGACGGTGAGGTAGTCCTCGCCGCGGCTCCAACCGGCGCCGAAGTAGGGGGACATGTCGATGCTGCCGAGCTTGCGCTCGGACTGCGGCGCGTTGGGTCCCGGCACGGTGGCGTCCCGTACGCCGTCCCACGGTTCGTGCGGCCGGGGTGGCGCGAACCGGCCGGCGCCGCGGGGCGCGGCGGCGTAGGGGATGTTCAGGAAAGCGGTGGTGCCGGCCTGGCGCAGGCCGCGGACCGCTCCCTGCGCCGTGGTCACGACGGGCTCGGGGTGGTGGTTCACAGGGGTGCCTTTCCGCAGGGTCTCAGGCCTGTCCGGTGTACGGGGCGAAGGGCGCCCAGCCTTTGATGGCGAACTTGCTTCCCTCTCGCACCACTTCGACGGCGCCGTGGCCGCCCAGGTGTGCGGGGACCACGAGTGCGTTGTTGTCGGCCGCCCAGCCGAGCACCTTGCGGCGGGTGGCGCGGGCTTCCGCGGGGTCCTCGCAGAAGCAGCTGTTGACGTCCGGTTCGAGGATCTGCACCGGGCTGTGCAGCAGGTCGCCGACGAACACCGCGCGGTCCGTCCCGGAGGTGAGCGTCAGTACGGAGGAGCCGGGGGTGTGTCCGGGAGCCGCGTCCAGGCGCAGGTCGGCGTCGATCTGGTGGCTGTTCTCCCACAGCAGCGTCTGGCCGGCCTGGTGCACCGGGGCCACGCTGTCCTCGAAGACGTTCTGGTTGCCGCGGCCGAGCAGCGGCTTGTGGCCGTTCTCGGGATTCCAGAAGTCGAAGTCGTCCTTCGGTATCAGGTAGGTGGCGTGGGGGAAAGTGGGCACCCATTGCCGGCCGTCCAGGTATGTGTTCCAGCCGACGTGATCGATGTGGAGATGTGTGTTGACCACGATGTCCACGTCTTCGGGCTCGACTCCGACCCGGGCGAGATTGGCCAGGAAGTCCGTCTTGAGGTGGCTCCAGACCGGCGCGTACGGGCGCTCCTTGTGATTGCCCACGCCGGTGTCGACGAGGATGGTCCTGCCCTCGCTGCGCAGCAGCCAGGTCTGGATCGCGGAATTCACGATGTTGGTGCCGGAATCCAGGAAATGCGGGGTCAGCCAGGAGTGGCCGTCTTCCCACACTCCCTTCGGGCTTTCCGGGAAGAAGGTGTCGGGCGGCATTTCGACGGAGCCGAAGTATTCCCATACCCGGGTGACGGTGACATTGCCGAGCGTGATGTGGTCCATGAGGCATCCTTGGAAATTCGGAGGATTTCCTGAACCGTACGAGCGGCCTCGGCAGCCGGGGTATCCGTAACGTGACTGCACCTGTGCGCACAGCCCGGGCATGGGGCGCGGCCGCTTGTAGCCTGGGTGGACAAGGCAAGGCGGCTCCCGTTCGTGAGCCACAATTCGTGGAGACCCCGTGGACGAGCACCCAGGCGGCCTCGATGCGAGCACGAGACCGGAGCCGGATCCGGAGGAGCCGTTCGTCGGCCGGGACGCGGAGCTGGGACGCCTCTTTCGTGCGGTGGAGTCGGCGTCGGCCGTTCCCGTGGTGATGCTCGTCGGTGGCATGGGCATGGGCAAGAGCGCCCTGGTGGGCCGTGCGGTGTGCCGGGCTGAGGCGAGCGGTGCCCGGGTACTGCGCGCCGAAGGCAGCGAGTCGGAGGCGAACCTGGCGTTCTCCGCCCTGCATCAGCTGCTGCGGCCGCTGCTGGCGGAGGTGGACGAACTGCCGGAGAGGCAGCGCACCGCGATACAAGACGCCTTCGGCGCGGGGCCGGCCACGCCCCGGCACGCGAGCGCACCCGATCCCCTTGTGATCGGGGTCGCCGTGCTGAGCCTGCTCTCAGCCCTGGGCGACCGGCAGCCCGTCCTCTTGGTGCTCGACGACGCGCAGTGGTTCGACCGTGCTTCCCTGGACGCACTGTCCTTCGCCGCCAGGCGGCTGGAAGGTGAACCGGTCACGATGCTGATCGCAGCCCGTGACGGCGACCACCTCGCGGGTTTCGACCGGCACACGCCCACGCTCATCCTCGGACCGCTCGACAACGCTGCGGCGAACCGGCTGCTGGACCAGCAACCGCAGAGTCCCACCGGCCACACCAGGACGCGCATCCTCGACCAAGCAGGCGGCAACCCCCTGGCACTGGTGGAACTCGCGAGGGCGGCCACCACCCGGGACGCGGCCACAGAGCTGCCGTCCGCAGGTCCGCTCCCCCTCACCGATCACCTGGAGCGGATCTTCGCCGCTCGCCTCGACGGCCTCCCCGCCCACACGACGCGCGCCCTGCTGCTCCTGGCCGCCATGGACAGCGTCGACTCCCCGATCGCCGTCTCGGCCGGGCTGTCGAACGCCGAGGGCGACCCCTGGGTGCCGGCCGAGCAGGCCGGGCTGGTCCGGCGAACCGGCCGGGACCTCCGGTTCCGCCACCCACTGGTCCGGTCCGCCGTGTATCACGCCGCGTCCGCGGGCGCCCGGCGCGAGGTTCATCTCACGCTCGCCGAACTGCTGCGGGACGAACCGGACCGGCGTGCCTGGCATCTGGCGGCCGCCTGCCCGGGCCCGGACGCGGCCGTGTCGGCGGAGTTGGAGCGGACCGCCGCACGGGCCCGCCGCCGCGGCGGCCATGCGGCGGTGGCCAAGGCCCTCCAGCGTGCAGCGGAACTCGCGCCGCGGCGCGAGGACGGTGCCCGGCTGCTGGTCGAAGCAGCTTCAGCGGCCGTGTTCACCGGCGACCTCGCTTGGGTCGAGGAACTGACCGCTGCGGTCCGCGCGCGCACGGATGACCCGTCGCTGCTGGCTTCCGCCGCCGTGCAAGCCGGCCGGCTGGCGATCCTGACCCTGCGCCACACCACGGTTTTCTCCCGACTGGCCGACGCCGCCGAGGAGTTGGCGGTCTCCCAGCCCGCCGCCGCGCTGGACCTCTTGGCCGACGCCGCCGTGGTCCGCTACTACTCCGGAGAGGACACCCAGCGCCGCCGCATCCAGGACATTCTGGGGCGCCTTCCCGAGGACGCCTCATCCGCAGGCTTGCACACCTGGGTGAGGGCCGTGTCGGACCCCTTCGGCGACAGGGGCGCTTTCGTCTCCCTGCTCCCGCGGTTGACCGCCGAGGCGGAAGCCCGGCCGGAGCAGCTCACCGCCGTCGGGATCATGGCGTGGTTGCTGGACGAGACCCCGGAGGCCGTGCGTACCTTCGACAAGGCCTTCGATCGCTGGGAGTCGCAGGGAGCGCTGCCGGAGGGTCTGGGCGGCGCGGTCGCCTGGGCCTATGTGGAACGAGGACGGTGGGACCAGGCCAGGGAGGCCTGCGCCCGCACCACCGCGGTCGGGCGGGCAGCCGGCCTCGACCACGCCGTGGCCTGTGCGGCCACCGTGGATGCCATCGTGCTGGCCTACCAGGGTGACGCGACGGCAGCCCGCGCCCGGGCCGATGAGGCGCTCGCCCTGATCGATCCGCTGGACAGCCGCTCGGTCTCCGTCTACGCCCGCCGTGCGCTGGGCGCCGCGGCGGCTGCGGAAGGTGCGTACGAGACCGCCTACGACCAACTCCGCATGGCTTTCACAGCAGATGGCGCGCCCGTGCACTACCACGCCTCCTTCCCGGCCCTCGCGGATCTGGCCGCCGCCGCTGTGCGCAGCGGCCGCCGCGAGGACGCCGCCGCGATCGTCGAGCGTTGCACACGCGCGCTCGCGGACCAAGCCTCACCCCGCCTGCGCGCGCTGCTCAGCCGAGCCCGTGGCCTGCTGGCCGCCCCCGAGGACGCCGAGCCGCACTTCCGGGCCGCCTTGGCCGACCCGGTCTTCGAGCACTGGCCCTTCGAACGTGCCCAAACCCTGCTCGACCTCGCCGAGTGGCTGCGACGCCGTCGGCGCATCGCAGAGGCACGGGCGCCGCTCACCGACGCCCTGGAGGCATTCCGTCGTCTGGGGGCCCGCCCGTGGATCGAGCGAGCCCGAGCCGAATCCCGCGCCGCCGGCCTCGACGTCACGGACACGGTCCCCGACGCGCTCGCCGAACTCTCCCCGCAACAGCAACAGATCATCAGGCTCGCCGCCCGCGGACTGACCAACCGCGAAATCGGCGAGAAGCTCTTCCTCTCCCCCCGCACGGTCAGCTCACACCTCTACCGCAGCTTCCCCAAACTGGGCATCACCGCCCGCTCCCAGCTCCGCGACCTCATCGAGGGCGTCCTCGCAACGGCCGGCCACCAAGGGGCCGGTGTTCTCGTCCCACAGCAGCAGGGATGCGGTGGGGGCTCGGGTCATCGCGTCGTTGACCGCCGTGACGGCGGCGGGCAGGGCGGGCTGCCCCGGCGGCACGGGAGGCCAGGAGCGACCTGATCTGTTCGCGCAACGAGCGCAGCCGTGTCGCGCATACCCCCGCCAAGCCGGCGCCGGCCTGGGCGAGGTCGCGCCGCGCCAGTCACTGCTCGGCCTGCGCCGGGGTGCCCAGGAGGTCGGCGGTGTGCCCGCCGGGCAGTACGACGGCACTGTTGGCCAGGGCCAGGGCCAGGGCCAGAGCGGGGTGCTCATCCTCGCCCGGCGCCGACGGGAGGGCCGCTTCGTCCGTCACGAACTCTTCCACACTCCTCACGGTACGGGTTGCACTCATCCGTGAGGCATGCGTACAGTCGACTCACGGTTAACACTCAACCTATCCGTGAGGAACTCCTTTCGTGTCTTCCCCCACCCTGCAGACCGTCCCGTTCCCCGTCCGGGTCTTCGGCGGCCCGACTGCCCTCTTCGAGTACGGCGGCCTGCGCTTTCTCACCGACCCGACCTTCGACGGCCCCGGCGACCACCCGGCGCCGGCCGTCATGCTGACCAAGACGGCGGCGGCTGACGGCAGCCCGGCCGATCTCGGCCGCGTCGACGTGGTTCTCCTCTCGCACGACGAGCACGCCGACAACCTCGACACCTCCGGCCGGGCCCTGCTCGCCGACGTCCCGCTGACGCTCACCACCCCCGGCGGTGGGGAGCGCCTCGGGGAGACGGCCACCGGCCTCGCCGACTGGCAGTCGATCGGGCTTGAGCGCCGGGACGGCGGGCCCGGCACGGTCACCGTGACCGGCGTGCCCGCCATCCACGGCCCCGGCAAGCGCGAGGAGGTCGAGCCGATCTGCGGCGAAGTCGTCGGATTCGTTCTGACCGGCGAGGGCCTGCCCACCGTCTACGTCAGCGGCGACAACGCCTCCCTCGACGCGGTCAAGGAGATCGCCGAGCGCTTCGCCCCGGTGGACACCGCCCTCCTCTTCGCCGGAGCCCCCCGCTTCGCCGAGGTCTTCGACGGCGGGCTGATCGTCCTGGACAGCGCCCAGGCCGCAGAGGCCGCGAAGCTCCTCGACGCCGGCCGTGTGGTCCCCGTCCACTACGACAGCTGGGCCCACTTCACCGAGGGCCGCGACGAGCTGGAGGCCGCCTTCGCCGCAGCCGGTCTCGCCGACCGCGTCGACTTCGGCATCCGCGGCTGACCCCTCGTACGTCGGGCCCGTACGCCGGACACAGCCGGGCGCCGGCCGACAGAGACCCGCCGCGACTGTCGGCCGGTGCCCGGCCCCTCCCTCACCTCCCGCACCACCGAAGGACCGCACGAGCATGACCGACCCGATCCGCGGCACCCGCCACGGCTCCGCCCCCGCCCCTCTGTCCGTACTGGACTCCGCCATGACCGGCACCGGCCAGACCGCCGCAGAGGCGCTGGCCGGCAGCATCGCACTCGCCCGGCTCGCCGACCGGCGCGGCTTCACCCGCTACTGGATGAACGAGCACCACGCCATGCCCGGCGTCTCCACCTCCAGCCCGCCCGTCCTGCTGTCCCGGCTCACCGCGGAGACCAGCAGGCTGCGGCTCGGCGCGGGCGGGATCATGCTGCCCAACCATCCGCCGCTGGTCGTCGCCGAACAGTTCGGCATGCTTGACGCCCTCGCCCCCGGCCGCATCGACCTGGGCCTGGGCCGCGCCCCAGGCACCGATCACGCCACGGCGGCCGCCCTGCGCCGCGGCGCGAGCGGCGCCGAGGACTTCCCCCAGCAGGTGGCCGAGCTGCTGCACTTCCTCGGCGACGACTTCCCCGCCGAGCACCCCTACACCGACCGCGTGTACGCCGTGCCGGGGCCCGCCCAGGACCGGCTCAACGGCGTCACCCCGCCCACCGGCCGCCTGCCGGTGTGGCTGCTCGGCTCGTCCGGCTACTCGGCGCAGCTCGCCGCCCGGCTCGGCCTGCCGTTCGCCTTCGCCGCGCACTTCAACCCGCACGATGTCGTGGCCGCCCTGCGTCTGTACCGCGAGCGGTTCACTCCGTCCGAGGCCCTGGCCGAGCCGTACGCGCTGGTCAGCTTCACTGTCGCGGCATCCGACGACGAGCGTGAGGCCCGCCGCCAGGCCGGCACCCTCGCGCACGCCATGCTCCGCATGTTCCAGCGCAAGTCCTACCTGCTGCCGTCCCCCGAGGAAGTGGACGCCTACACCTACGACGCCCAGGAACGCCAGGCCGTCGACAGCTGGCTGACCCACGTACCGCACGGCACCCCCGAGCAGGTCACCGCCCACCTGAACCAGGTCCAGCGGGACTCCGGCGCCGACGAGCTCATGATCGGCAGCGTCGGCCACTCCGTCCAGGCCCGGCTGCGCTCCACCGAGCTGATCGCCGACGCCTACGGCATGCCCGACAGCCCGCACTGAGGCGGGACGGGCGGACCTCCGCCCACCACTCTTCACCGCCAAGTCCCGCTGTTTCCCCAGGAGTTCCCGTGGTCGCCGTCCTCGCCCTGTTCGGCAGTCCGTCCCGTACCGCCCTCCTGGCCGAGCACACCGCCGCGGGCCTGCGGGTCCGTGGCCACCGGACCCACGTACTCGCCCGGCGCGACCTGCCCGCGGCACCGCTGCTCACCGCGGACACCCACGACGCTCCCTCGCCCGCGCCGTGAGCCTGGTTGCCGAGGCCGACGCCCTCGTCGTTGCCACCCCCCTCTACAAGGCCGCCTGCTCCGGCCTGCTCAAGACCTTCCTCGGCTGCTGTCTCAGCAGGCGTTTACCGGGAAACCGGTGCTCCCCCTGGCCACCGGCGGCAGCCCGGCCCACGTCCTCGCCCTCGACTACGCCCTGTGCCCGGTCCTCGCCGCGCTCGGTGCCCAGGTCTGTCAGGGCCGGTTCGTCCTGGACCGGCACATCCCGGCCGCCCCGGACGGCGCGATGACCCTCGCCCACGACGACGAGCGGCAACTGGCTGACATCAACGACCAGTTCGCCCGCGCTCTCCCGTCCGGCGCACACCTGACCGCCGCCTGATGACCACCGGACCGCCCCGCCCGGTAACCCGCCACCCCGGCCTCCCGGCAACCCGAAAGTACGGACCACATGGGCTACCTGTCCCTCGATCCCACCCGCACCCCGCCCACCGCCGCTCCCGCCCCCTCCATATCCGCGGTGCAGAAGCGCACCCTGACCGTGCTGCTCGTCTCCCAGATCCTCAGCGGTGTCGGCCTCGCCGCCGGTGTCACCGTCGCCGGGCTGCTGGCCGGGCAGATGCTCCACAACACCTCGCTGACCGGACTGCCCGTCGCCCTGCTCACCGCGGGCTCCGCCGTCGCCGCCGTCGTCATCGGACGCGTCTCCCAGCGCCTCGGCCGCCGCCCCGGACTGGCCGCCGGATACCTCACCGGCGCCCTCGGCGGTACCGGTGTCGTCGTCGCGGCCGCGCTCGGCAGCCCCGCGCTGCTGTTCGTCTCCCTGTTCCTGTACGGCGCCGGCACCACGTCCAACCTCCAGGCCCGATACGCGGGAGCCGACCTCGCCGCACCCCATCAGCGCGCCCGCGCCACCTCCACCGTCATCGTCGCCACCACCGCCGGCGGCACCGCCGGACCACTGCTCGCCACCCCCGCCGGGCACCTCGCGACCGCCCTCCGGCTGCCCGAGCTGACCGGCCTGTTCCTCTTCTCCACGGTCGCGTTCACCCTGGCCGCACTCACCCTCCTCCTGTGGCTACGGCCTGACCCGCTGCTGCTCGCCCGCACCCTGCCCGCGACCCCGGCTGAGGGCGCGGCCGCGGATTCCCCTCCCCGGTCCGGGCCCGGGCTGCTCGTCGGCGTCGTGGTCCTGGTCCTCAGTCAGCTCGTCATGGTCGCCGTGATGACCATGACCCCCATCCACATGCACGCCCACGGCTTCGGCACCGCCGCATCCGGCCTGGTCATCGCCCTGCACACGGGTTCCATGTATCTGCCGTCGCCGCTGGCCGGCCGCCTCGTCGACCGCTGTGGTGCCACTGCGATGAGCGTGGTGACGGCCGGCACGCTGCTCGCCGCGGGAGTAGTCGCCGCCCTCGCGCCCGGCCATTCCTTCATCCTGATCACCCTCGCCCTCGTCCTGCTCGGCGTCGGCTGGAGCTTCGGCCTGGTCACCGGCACCGCGATCGTCACCAACAGCACGCCCCTGGCCACCCGCGCCAAGGTCCAGGGACTGGTCGACGTCGCCATCGCCGTCGCGGGCGCGGTCGGTGGCCTGGCCTCCGGCATCGTCGTCGCCTTCGCCAGCTACCCGATCCTTGCCGTTCTGTGCGGCGTCCTCGCCTTCGTGGCTGCGCCTGCAGCCATCGTCGCGGCCCGCAAGGGATCCGCGCGCACCTGGCCGACGTAGCCGGGGCAGGACCGGAATGCGAGCGAAACGTGCCGCACACCAGCGGCCGGGCAAGTCACGGGCGCGAACCGGTGGCGAGGACCTCCGCGGACTCGAAGAGACGACAACGGGGACACCGAGGTTGTTTCACAGGTGACCAGCCGTGGGCCGGGGCCTGCGGGCGGGAGGAGCCCCTGCTCCACGGTGGCATCAGATGCCGTCACGGTCGATCACGCGGAGACGCGCTTAACGACTCCCCAACACACCGCGAAGCGAATCCCGTTCAGAGGTTCTGGTCCACTTCTTGGGCTCCGGTGGTCAGCAGCGGGGGCGTCACGTGAGCAGGCGACGGCGGTAGCCCTCGGCCACCGCCGAGGCTCGATCACGAACGCCGAGTTTGTCGTAGATGTGTTGCAGATGGGTCTTGATGCTCGCTTCGCCGATGAACAACGCTGTAGCGGCCTCTCGATTCGAGCTGCCGTTCGCGACCAATTGCAGTACCTCCTTCTCTCGATCGGTCAGTGTGCCGGCGCCGGGCCTCCGAACCTGCCCCATGAGGTGCTGCGTCACCGACGGCGCGAGCACCGACTCTCCACGCGCGGCCGCACGGACGGCTCGCATCAGTTCGTCGGGCAGAGCATCCTTCAGGAGATATCCGATCGCACCCGCCTCGATCGCCGGCAGTACGTCGCTCTCGCTGTCGAAAGTGGTCAGGATCAGCACTCGGGCGCTCGGGGCCCGCTCGCGCAGGGCCGCGGTCGCGGCGACGCCGTCCATCACGGGCATCCGAAGGTCCATGAGCACGACATCCGCTGCCAGCAGCTGTGCGCGTTCGATGCCCTCGGCGCCGTTCCCGGCCTCACCGACCACAACGATGTCCTCGGCGTCCGCGAAGATGTCGCGAAGACCACCCCTCACGATCGGATGGTCGTCGACCACTACTAGTCGAATCATCGGTCGGTCTCCCCCTTTGCTCTCGTGCCCCCGAGGGCGATCGCCGGAACGCGCGCACTGACGGATGTCCCTTCACCCGGTGCGCTCTGCACCTCTACGTGACCGCCGACCCCTCGGATGCGCTGGCGCATGCTCGTCAGGCCGAAGCCGGTGCCGACCTCTTTCGCGAACCCGCGTCCATCATCCCGCACGTCCAACAGCACCTCGGTGCCCGTGTACGACAGCGTGACACCGACGCGCGTGGCCTCCGCGTGCTTCGCCACGTTGGTCAGCGACTCCTGCGCGACCCGGAAGAGCGACACCTCGATCGCCGGGCTCAGTGGCTCTCGGGTGCCGGTGACCTCCACCTGCGCGCTGATCCCCTGGTCCTGCGACCATCGCCCGGTCAACGTGCGCAGCGCGTCGGGGAGGTGCGCACGCCCGAGTTCCTGGGGAGCGAGCGCCTGCACGGACCGTCTGGCCTCGGTCAGACTGCTGCGCGCGAGCCGAAGTGCACGCGCAACGTGCTCTTCCGTCTCGCCCCGCACACTCGCGGAACGCTCCGCTGCCTGGAGCTGCGTGATGATGCCGGCGAGACCCTGGGCCAGGGTGTCGTGGATTTCGCCGGCCAATCGCTGCCGCTCGTCCTGCGCCCCGGATTCACGGGCCTGGGCGACCAGTTGCGCATGGAGTCCGGCGTTCTCGTGCAGTGCCGCCTCGAGTCGCTCGACGAGTTCCTCCCGCTTGCGTTCCTCCGGTTCGCTGCGCGCCGTCAGCAGGATGCCCACCCCGATCGCCGCAGTCTGCACGGCGACGATCAGGATGAACTCCGCGAGCATGTCTGGGGCCGGGTCAGCCCACACGCGCATCGCCGAGCCGTTGAGGGCCACGGAGGTGGCCAGGACTCCGAGCACCCCCAACGGCCACGGCCTGAGCAAGTACGCGTGGAAGAAGCCCGCGATGGTGAAGACGAGGAAGATATCGGAGTACGTCATGAGGGTGACGCACAGTGCCAGCAGCCCGACGAAGAAGACGCCCGCCGACACGGGCCGGAGCGTCCTCCTCTTGATGGGCAGCGTGTGACCGAACAGCACCCACAGCACCGAGACCGCGACCAGCCCGAGGACGGATGCGCCCTCGGGCCAGAGGCGTTCACCGGAGACCGGAAGCACCCACGAGAAATAGATCGCCGTCGAGATCGTCAGCAGCAGCCACGGCGTGATCAACTGCAGAAGGTCCCAGACCCGTAACTGCTCCTCTTTCCAGGCCAGCCGGGAGCGATTCGCGATCTCCGCCTCTTCCGCGATGGCGGATTCGTGCGTCCCGGAGCTCGGGCGCTCACCGGCTCCGGCATCCCGCATCATCGACATCTACTCCCAGCGGAAGAACTTAGCGGCGATCGCGCTCGCGGCCACTGCGATACCCGCCATTATGGCGATCTGCAGCCAGAAGGGCTGCCCGCCGGCGGTGGCGGTGATCTCGCCCGCTTCGGCGGACCACGCCGCGGTGAGAGCCTGCAGCCCGGGCGGTATGAATTCGCCGACCTCGCGCAGCACGTCGGGCATGAGGACACGGGGCAGGAAGGCTCCGCCGAAGAACATCAGCGCAACGAACAAGAGGGTACCGATCTGGTTCGCGGCACTGCTCGTGCGGGCCACGGCCGCGGAGATCATGCCGAGCCCGAGCAGTGCCGCATAGCCGACGATGAAGGCGACGACGAACTCCAGGGGCCGCTCGGGCGGCACGATGTCCAGCACCGCCCACGCGAGGAAGATCATGAGTGCCGCGGAGACGACCACGGAGGCGAACGCGACCATCATCTGCGCGAGCAGGACACTCCGCGGATGCGCAGGAGTGGTCGACAGCCTGCGCAGGATGCCGCGCTCACGGTACGTCGCGATCACCGCCGGGACGTGCTGCACGGCGATCATCACCATCCCGAACACCAGTGCGGTCGGCGCCCAGATGTCGATGGACCGGAGCCCGCCGGTTTCCGGCGACGACTCTCTGAGCGCCGGGATGGCACCCAGCCCGAGCAGGAGTCCCGTCGGGAACAGCACACCGAAGATGACGGTGGCAGAGTCTCGAAGGAAGAGTTTCGTCTCGACCTTGACCATCTTCAGGAGAGCACGCATCAGTCAACCCTCCTCTCGGAGGGTTCCGGGGACTTCGGGGCGCGTCCCGTAAAGGCCACGAACGCGTCGTCGAGGTTGCGCTGGTCGACGCGGAGATCCTCCGCCACGACCTGCGCCCTGGCGAGAGCCCCTGCGACGCTGCTCAGAAGCTGTCCCCTGCCGGTGACCAGCCAGCGGCCCCCGGTGATCTCGACATGGGTCACGTCGGGAAGCTCGGTCAGGACGCTCTTGTCCAGCGGTTGACTCACGCGGAACCGGACCTGCTGCACCGCGCTCGACTGCGCAATCAGCCCTGCGGGCGTGTCCACTGCGGCGACCCGGCCACCGTCGATGACGGCAATCCGGTCGCTGAGGCGCTCCGCCTCATCCATGAAGTGCGTGACAAGGAGGATCGTGACGCCCGTGTCACGGACTCGCTCAACGAGGCTCCAGGTGTCGCGCCTCGCCTGCGGGTCCAGTCCCGTCGTGAGCTCGTCGAGAATCGCGACCTTCGGATTGCCCACCAGAGCCAGCGCGATCGAAAGCCGCTGCTTCTGCCCGCCTGAGAGAGCCTTGTACTGCGTGTTGCGCTTCTCGGTGAGACCGAGGAGCTCCGTGAGCTCGCGCCAGTCGGCGGGGCTCCGGTAGAAGGAGCTGTAGAGCTCGAGGGCTTCGGCGACCTTGATCGCGTCTGGGAAGCTGCTCTCCTGCAGTTGCACGCCGATTCGCTCACGCACCTCCGCCCGGTCCTTGACCGGGTCGAGTCCCAGCACGGAGATCGAGCCCGAGTCGGGCGTTCGCAGGCCGGCGATGCTCTCGACGGTTGTCGTCTTGCCGGCGCCGTTGGGCCCGATGATGCCGAAGATCTCCCCCTCTTCAACGGTGAAAGAGACGTCGTCGACGGCAACGTGCTGCCCGTAGCGCTTGTGCAGATGTCGTACTTCCAATGCGGTCATACCGCGAAGTTACGGGCGCACCGCACCCCGCCACATCGACCGTAGCGTCTGAGCTCGGGTTGATTCGCGCCTCCACCGTTCGGTGGATCTCCAGCACCTTGCGGAGCGCCCGAAGCCCTGTTGGTTGTCGCGCTGTCTGCCTCCGCGGCACGCGGCTGACCTGGGGGACGGAGGTGGAACCGACATGCCCCCCCACCGAGCGACCCGCCGGCAACCACTGCACCCCGACGTACCGGCGGCTGCCTGTGCGGCCGCATCCGTTTCACCACCCGAGGCCAGGCCGTCTTCCCCCACACCTGTGTCTGCCGCCACTGTCAAAAGCTCGGCGGCACACCAGTGATGTGGTGGGTGGGATTCGAGACGGTCACCTGGACCGGTGAGGGCGGCGAGCCGACCTGGTACGAGACCTTCGAAGGCGAGGCGAAACGCGGCTTCTGCCCGACCTGTGGCAGCCGCCTCGCGGCGATCGACAGCGACATCCCAGAGATTGGCATCAACGTCACAGCCCTCGACGACACCAGCGGCCCAGACCTCGTGCCGATCCACGCGTCCTTCCGCGACAACGCCGTGCACTGGCTGCCGTCGGTGCCGGAGACCGAGCACAGCGCGGCCGGTTGACTTCCCGTCCACTGGTCGGCAACGTCACCTGCTCCCTCGATGGGCCCGGCCGGCATCCCGTTCTCGCCCGCGAGCAGGGCGCGAACTCCCGGGCCGGGGCCCGCCGCGGTCATGCTCAGCGAGGACGGCGGAGAACTCTGCGCGTGCCGCGCGGCAGTCCAAGGGCAGTCCAGGGGATGCTCGACCGGAGCGAGTCCTGAAAGGCGCCGGGCTACTTCGCTGCTTCCTGGACGAATTCTGGCCGTCGACGCCTGCCGAGACGAAAGCGTGAGACCACATCCCAGGGCGTTGAGGATTCCGGGCGGCTACGAAGAGCGTACGAGCTCGTCCTTGAGGGCCGGCAAGCCGGCGGGCTCGCCCAGGGGCCGGGGACCCGGTGCCGGATCGGTCAGGTCAGGCGGGCGGCTTCGTCGAGCAGGTAGCGGCGCTCGACCTGGTTGTCGGTCAGGGCGGCCGCCTCGCGGTACAGCGTCGCAGCTCCGGCCGTGTCGCCGGTCATCTGCACCAGGTGGGCGCGCACCGCGCGTTCCCGTTGCCGGGTGAGAGGGTCCTGGTGCAGTCCGTGGCGCCGGTTGAGGTCGTCGAGCAGCGCCAGTCCCCGGGCCGGTCCAAAGGCTTGAGCCACCGCGACGACCCGGCTCAGCCGCACCGGCGCGGTCGGGGTGAGGCGCTCGAGCCACAGGTACAGCATGGCGATCTGCGGCCAGTCCGTGCGTTGCGGAGCCGCGGCGGCGGCGTGCAAGGCCGCGATCGCCGCCTGGAGCTGGTACGGCCCCGCCTCGCCCCGGTTCCATACCTTGTCGATCAACTCGGTGCCCTCGCGGATGAGGTCGCGGTTCCATCGGGTACGGTCCTGCTCATCCAGTAGCAGCAACCGGCCGTCTTCGCCGGTGCGGGCGGCGCGCCGCGACTCGGTGAGCAGCATCAACGCCAGCAGGCCGGTCACCTCTGCGTCGTCCGGCATGGTGTCGGCGAGAATCCGGGTCAGCCGGATCGCCTCGCCGGTCAGGTCGAGGCGCGCGAGTTCGTCGCCTGCGGAGGCCGCATAGCCCTCGTTGAAGATCAGATACAGCACCCGCATGGCGGCACTCATGCGGCTGGGCCGGTCGGCGGCGGTGGGCGCGGTGAAGCGGGCCCCGGCCCGGGTGAGCTGCTGTTTGGCGCGACTGATCCGCGTTCCCATGGTGGTTTCGGACGTTCCGCAGGCGTGCGCGATCTCGGCGGTTGTCAAGCCGCCGACGGCGCGCAGTGTAAGCGCCACCTGGGAGGCGTGGCTCAGTGCCGGGTGACAGCAGAGGAGCAGCAGGGTGAGGCTGTCGTCGGTCTCCTGCGAAGGGCCCGCCCGGCGATTCGTCTCCCGCATGGCCAGTTCGGCCATGCCGACATCCCGCTCACGCCTGCGCCGGGCCTGGTCGGAGCGGAGCAGGTCGACCATACGCCGGTAGCCGATCCGGATGAGCCAACTGCGTGGGTCCTCCGGTACGCCCTGGGCCGGCCATGTCCGGCTCGCCGCCAGCAGCGCTTCCTGCACCGCGTCCTCGGCCGTGTCGAAACGGCCGAAGCGTCGCACCAACGCGCCGAGCACCTGCGGTGCTTCGGCTCGCAGCAGATCCTCGACGCCGATGGCCGTGTTCGGCCTGCCGTTCACCGACCCGCCGTTCACCGGCCCATCGCTCACCGGACCGGAGTGGCGCGCTGCCCACGCCGGGCCTCGTGGGGATCCGCCGGTCACGCCGTGAAGTCCTCGCTCATGATCGGCCGGATCTCGATCGGCTCGCCCAGCACCTCCACGATCCGCGAGGCGATCTCCACAGCCCGTTCCCGGTCGGCCACGTCGATCACGGCGAAGCTGGCCAGAACTTCCTTCAGCTCGGCGAACGGTCCGTCGGTCGCCATCGTGCCCTCCGGTGTCCGGTGGACCGTGGTGCTGACCGCCGGGTGGCCAAGACCCTCGGTGCTGACGAGCTCACCGGTGTCGAGCAGCTCCCGCTCGAACCTCTGATAGACGGCGAACGCGGCCAGCGCCTCCGGGGACGGGGCCTCGGCGGTCGCGGCGTCCCAGGCGGCGGCCGATGTGTAGCCGAGCAGCAGATACTTCATCGCGGTTGCCCTCCGTTCTTGTCCGGGCGATGGTAAAGCAGGTCACGGGGTGCGCCGCAGGGACATTGCGACGACGGTTGTCCAGGTGAAGGCGACCAGGCCGTTCACGGCGATCTGGATACTCATGTGGTCCGGTGACATGGGCAGAACCAGGACGAGCGCGGCCGCGGCGTTCAGTACGGCCGGAAGTACCGCGCGGCGGCGCACACACCGTACGGTCAGAACGATGGCGGCGACGGCCAGTGCCATGAAGGCGGTGGCGGCCGAGGCCGAGTGCACGACGCTGTGCCAGGACATCTGGGCGACCGGCCGGTCCGGGGTACCCACCGGGAAGCCGTTCTCCGGATCCATGGTGAACGCGCCGGCGACGATCAGCCCGACGCCGAAGATCCCGACACAGACCGGCAGCACCCGCCGTCCGAATCCGTCGTGGAAAGTGCGCTTGATGCCAACGGCCAGTGCAAGACCGCCGAGACCCGTGAGCACGAATGTCGTGATCTGGACCCAGCCGAGGCCACCGGTGGCGAGCTGGCTGATCGGGTGCCGGGCGAGGTCGAAGCCCGGACGGGTGAGCATCTGGATAACGACCGAGGCGGCGAAGACCGGCCCGGCGAGGGCTCCGGTGGCCAACAGGCGGTCCGAGGTGCGAGCGGTGGAGACAGCGGGGGCGGTCATGACTTCCTCCTTGGCGGGTTCTCGCGGCTACCTCGTTCCCGGTTCCGGGATCTCGACGCACCGACAACGTGGCACACGTCACATGTGGTGGGTGTCGAGAAGAGGCGGGCAGCTCCGAGGTAGCCGTGAGAACCCATCAAGGAGGACGACATGTCTGAGACCAACTTGCCGAGCGCCGAGCTGGAAGCCCTGGACCGCCTGGTCGGCACCTGGGCGGTTACCGGCGGAGCCGAGGGAACCGTGCGGTACGAGTGGATGCCCGGCCGGTTCTTCCTGATCCAGCACGTTGAACTCACCCAGTTCGGCAAGCCGGTCACCGGCATGGAACTGATCGGGAACCTCCGTCCGTTCGGCGAGCCGGCCGGTGCGGACGTGGTGTCGCGGTACTACGACTCGAACGGCAACACCTTCGACTACGTCTACGAACTGGCCGGCGACAAGCTGACCATCTGGGCCGGCGCGAAGGGCAGCCCGGCTTACTACGAAGGCAAGTTCAGTGCCGACGGCACCACGGCGACCGGTGATTGGGTCTACCCCGGCGGAGGTGGATACACCTCGACCATGACGCGGATCTGACACCCGGCCCGCAACAGAACGGACGAGGCGGCCTGGTGGCATGGCGACGATTCCAAGGCTCGGGGCCAAGGCCCGTTCGTCAAGCATCAGCACGCGGGCATCATGCCGTACAGCAACTGACACGGAACCGGGCTGCCAGAGGGCTTCAAGACCATCCCGTAGCCCCTTTGGGCTCATCTCGGCGATTCCCCGGGACGCCTGCGAGTTCGCGGAAACTGGAGGTTCTTCAACGCGGACCCGAGGGCGTGGTGCCCCGATTCCGGGGACGGAGCCGGGAGTTCGTGGTCAACTGGTGAGGTCTGCTTCGTCGGCCTGGTCCGGCAGGGTTCGTACGGAGTGCGCGTAGCGCATCGCGGTTGTCGCGTGGAGCCCGCTTCCGTTACCTGCGGTGAGTCGGTCAGGCCGTGTGCTGGTACGTCGGGTAGGTGATGTACCCGGCGTCGCCGCCCTGGTAGAAGGTGTTCTCGTCGGCGGGCGCGACGGGCAGGCCTGAGCGCAGGCGTTCGACCAGGTCGGGGTTGGCGAGGAAGCCGCGGCCGAAGGCGATCAGGTCGGCGCCCAGGCCCAGCCAGCGGTCGGCCTCTGCCGGCCCGGTCTGCTTCGGGCCGCCGGGCATGGTCGGGTTGACGATGAGGGTGCCCGGCCAGGTCTTGCGCAGTTGGAGGAGTACCTCCTCGCCAGTGGTGGCTGCCAGGTGCACGTAGGCGAGGTCGAGGCGGGCCAGCTCCGTCAGCAGAGCGGTGTTCAGCTCGGCCGCGTCGTCCTCGGTCACACCCCAGATACCGCCGCCGGGCGACAGGCGGATGCCGGTACGGGCGGCGCCCACGGCCTCGACGGTGGCGGCGGCCGCCTCGACGGCGAAACGGATCCGGTTGGTGATCGAGCCGCCGTAGCGGTCGTCGCGCAGGTTGGCGTTGGACGACAGGAACTGGGAGATCAGGTAGCCGTTGGCGCCGTGCAGTTCGACCCCGTCGAAGCCCGCGTCAACAGCGCGGCGGGCGGCGCGTGCGTAGGACCGGACGTGCTCGGGGACCTCGTCGGTCTCCAGGGCCCGCGGCACGGGCATCGGCTGCGGGCCGCTCGGGGTGAACACGCTGCCCTCGCCGGGCACGGCCGACGGGCCGATCGGCTGAAGGCCCGTCGTCTCGTGGTGCGAGACCCGGCCGCCGTGCATGATCTGGGCGAAGATGCGTCCGCCGCCGGCGTGGACCGCGTCGGTCACCTGCCGCCAGGAATCCGTCTGCTCGTCGGTGTGCAGACCCGGCGTGCCCGGGTTGGACTGTCCGACATGGCTGGGCTGGACGCCCTCCGTGACGATCAGTCCGGCCGTGGCGCGCTGCGCGTAATAGGTGGCCATCGAGGGGGTGGCCAGACCGCCGGCCGCGGCCCGGACACGGCTCATGGGGGCCATGACGGTCCGGTTGGGAAGTGTGAGCCCGCCGAGGCGGTAACTGCTGAACAGGGACGGCATGTCGGTTCTCCTCGCGTACCCATGTGCTCCGGCTGCCGAAGCACATGGGTACGCTAAAACCTGACACCAGTGTCAGAGGCAACCGGAAGTACGCCGCGGATCCGTGTGGGGTGCACCACAGGGTCCGCGGTGCTGTGGACCACCGCGGGAGGCAGTCATGCGGATCGGGGAACTCGCGGCACGCGCCGGAGTGAGTGTGCGGTCATTGCGCTACTACGAGCAGCGGGGGCTGCTCACCAGTACCCGCACACCGAGCGGGCAACGGCAGTACACGGAACACGACGTGGACCGCGTCCACTTCATCCAGGGGCTGTACGCGGCCAATCTCTCCAGCAGCACCATCGCCGAACTCATGCCGTGCCGCGACACCCCGAGCCAGCACAACTCCGACGCCACGCTGGAGCGGATGGCCCGCGAACGTGAGCGGATCACCGCGCAGATCGACGATCTCCTGCGGGCCCGGGACACCCTCGACAGGATGGTGGCCACGGCCCGGGCCCACCGCGAGTCCCTGCCGCACCCGGTCCCTGCCGCGGACGAATCGGCGGTGCCCCAGGACTCCACGCCGCTTTCGTCCGTGGCCGCCTCCGTGTGAGCCGACGCGGCGGCGGAGCCTTCGCCCCGACGCGTCCAGGAAACCAGCCCCGGCCTTCGACTTCCCCCAGGATCTGCGCGAGGCGCAACCGGCGCCGCACCAGGCCCGCGCCGAGTACGAGGAGTTCACCAAGACGCTGCCGTGGCCGGCGGATCCGATGCCCAGCGCGCCGAGGTCAAACGGCTGCACGCCCTGCTGCTGGAGCTGAGCGCCACCGTCGCCACCCACCCCTTCTGGGGCACGGCGGACAGGACAAGGCCGTGGAGGCAGGGAAACTCTGCCCGCTGCTGTCCCCATTTCTTTCACACCACGAGGTACGGTCCGCCCTCTGTCTGCGCCGGGCGAGAGCGGTGTACTCGCAGACTGAGCGGCCGGCCCAGGATGGCGGAGCTCTCATCGTGAAATGAACATGCAGAGAAGGTCGAAGGAACCCGTGGTGGGGAATGGGCCGCTTGCCGACTGGGTCACGTGTCACTGGCGCGGCAGCCGAAGGAGCGGCGGTGGGCGGCGGGCGTGGTGTGCACCATGGCGTGGAAGCGTCTGCGCAGGTTGGCGGCCGAGGACAGGCCGACCCTGGTGGCGATCGCCTCCACGGGAAGGTCTGTCCCTTCCAGGAGGGCCTGGGCCGCCATGACACGCTGCTGGAGCAGCCATCTGCCAGGGCCGATGCCGAGTTGGTCGGCGAATCTGCGGGCGAGCGTTCGCGGGGAGATCCTGGCCTGTGCGGCAAGGTCGTCGACGGTGAGCGGCTCGTGCAGCCGCTCAATGGCCCAGTCGAGGAGGGGAGCCAGGGACTCCGGCGGGCGCTCGGCGGGGGCCGCGGCGGCGTACTGCAATTGCCCGCCCTCGCGATGCGGCGGCATGACCATGTGCCGGGCGATCTGCGCGGCGTGGGCGGCGCCGTGGTCAGCCCGAGCCATGTGCAGGCACAGGTCGATGCCCGCGGCGGTGCCGGCGCTGGTGGCGATGGCGCCCAGATCGATGTACAGCGTATCGGGCTCTGCCTGGACGCAGTCCAAGCGGGCCAACCTCTACTTCACGATGGAACTGCAGCGCCGGGCCGAAGCCGCCGAACTGAAGCTGCGCAGCATGGCCGTCGCCCCCCGACTCACCCGCACCGACGTCCTCACCGGCGGTGCCAACAGCGACAGAGGACGGCTGTACTCGACACTCACACGCCTGCTCGTCCGCGTGGCCTTCCGCCCCACGCCGGAAGGGGCAAAGACCTCCCTGTACGCGGCAACTGTGCCGGACCTGCCCGGAGGCAGCTACATCGTTCCCGACGGACCGCTCCAACTGCGGGGTGAACCCACGCGTCGTTCCCAAGAGCGCGCCATCCGCGACACCGCCACAGCCGCCCACCTGTGGCAGCTCTCCGAACGCCTCACCGGCGTCACCTACGACCTGCCCGCCGCCACAGCCACACCCCTGCCGTAAGCATGACGAGGGCGTGGTCGCAACGAGGACAGGCTGAGTCTCCCGCGAGGCGGGAGCACACCGTGGCCGCCCGCCTCAGCGGGATGGACTCCGGCGGCTTCGTCCTGCCAGCCTCCGCTGCCGCGTCCTCGCACCCTGATGGGGCCCGACGGGGTCGTTACACCGCGGAGGGGACATGACGGAGCTGGTGGGGCCCGACGCCATCTCTTCGGCTCTCCGGGTGGCCGGCTCGTCGGTGCCAGGGTGCGGGGGCTAGGATTCCGATCCGGTCCCGGGCCGCTCGCCGAACGCGGAGAACGTCCTCCTCCCCCAGCTCTCCAACGGCGGGGAGCCCGTGCCGGCGAAGTCCAGGACCTGACTCGCCCGTAACTGCGTCTGCTCGGTCGCCTCACGCGAGGCGGCCAGGACGTCCCCGAACTCCTTCACCAGGTCCTGGTAGATCGGCGGATCCTCAACTGTCCCCAAAGTGTTCATGGTTCAGATCCTCTCCCACCCACCCACGATCTGTCAGCAGAAGTTTTCGTCCGTGACCTGGTGACCGCATCGGCCCGGCGCGTTCAGGACGAGGCGGAAAACAGCTCCGCGAGCCGCTCACGCTGGCGGGGCCCGAGTCCCGCGACACGGCGCCCCTCGGGTATCTCCAGTTCCTCCATGAGCTGTCCGGCCCGGACGGCGCCGACGCCCGGAAGGCTCTTCAGCAGCCTCTTCACCGGCGTCCGGGTGGTCACGGTGTCCTCACGGGCCAGCACGTCCTCCAAGGAGACCTTCCCGTCCTTGAGTTCAGCCAGGAGGGCAGAGCGTTCCTTGCGGACCGCGGCCGCCTTCTGCAGAGCCTCAGCTCGCTGGGCCGGGGACAGTTCGGGCAGAGCCATAGGTAGCGCACCTCTCGTGTCATCGCGCACGGACCACCCGTACGCGACCTCTCCCCTACCCCGGTATCGCCTCTCGATCCGCTCCGCAGGAGATCTGCCGGCTCTCGGTGGCCGACCGCCGCGTTGCCGGTGACGGTGGCCGCCGCCTCCCGCGCAGTCCGCATCCATAGGGGCCCGTACCGGTCCGCCAGGCTGTGGCGCTGACCGCCCCGGTGTATCGAGCACCCTGGCCCAAGAGCCGGCCGGCAGGCTCACGTCGTACGTGGAGCCGGTGGGGCCGCAGACCACAACGGTGTCGCAGCCGGCGGTTCTCCCGCCGCAGCGCGGCCGGCTCCTGTCGTTCGCTGCTGGTCAGCTCGTCGCGCTCGCTCGCGCCGGCCTCAGCCTGCTTGGCCCAGTCCCGCACCGCGGTCTCGGTCAGGTGGGAAAAAGCGCCATGGGCGTACTCACGGAAATCGCCGACGCCTTCCCGCCCCGCACACAGATATTGCGCCCCGAATGCGCCCTATGATCCCGGTTCACTCCATCCGGGCCGACCAGGCCATTTCGCTGCCCCTTGGTTCTCCCCTCTCTCAGGATCGGTCTGCGGCAGGTACGACGGGCGGCATCTTCTTTCCGCTTCATGGGGCTTGCCGCGCGGATGAAGCGACGAACAGGAGAGGGGGATCGACGTGCATCTGACTCCGCATGAGCAGGAGCGTCTGTTGATCCACGTGGCGGCCGATGTCGCCCAGCGGCGGCGTGAGCGCGGCCTGCTGCTGAACTATCCCGAGGTCATGGCGCTGTTGACCGCGCATGTCTATGAGGAGGCGCGGGCCGGGGCGACGGTCGACGCGGTGATGGAGTCCGGGCGCCATGTGCTGCAGCGCGGCGAGGTCATGGACGGCGTGCCGGAGATGATCGACAACGTCCAGGTCGAGGCGACGTTCCCGGACGGCACGAAGCTGGTGACCATCAGCGATCCGTTCGACGAGGCGTCCACCAAGGTGGACGTCCACCCCGGCAAGCCGGAACTGCTGCCGGACGAGGACGAATACCGGGTGGCCTTCAACGAAGGCGCGACGCCTGTGTCGCTGGTTGTGCGCAACCCCAAGGACCGTCCGATCCAGGTGGGATCCCACTTCCACTTCGCCGAGGCCAACGAGGGGCTCAAGTTCCGCCGTGAGGCGGCCCACGGCATGCGGCTGCACATCCCATCCGGTACCTCCGAACGGTTCGAGCCCGGCGACAAGCGCACCGTGATGCTGGTGCCGATCGCCGGCGAGCGGATCGTCCATGGGCTCCAGGCCGACAAGAGCGAAGAGGAGAAGCACCTCGATGCCGGACAAGACTAAGAAGGACAAGCCGTGGGACCCGCTGCTGCGTTCCCGCTACGCCGACCTGTACGGGCCGACCACCGGTGACCGGGTCCGGCTCGCCGACACCAATCTCGTCCTGCGCATCGACGCGGACTGGTGCGGTGGCCCGGGGCGCAGCGGGGACGAGATGGTCTTCGGCGGCGGCAAGGTGATCCGTGAGTCGATGGGCCAGTCGCACATCCCCCGCGACGACCCCCGCGAACCGGTGGACACCGTGATCACCGGTGCGCTGATCCTGGACCACTGGGGGGTGGTCAAGGCTGACGTCGGGCTGCGCGACGGCCGCATCCGGGCCATCGGCAAGGCGCACAACCCGGAGACCATGACGCCCCGCCCCAACGACGACCCGCGCGCCTCGGACTTCGTCGTGGGTCCCGAGACGGAGGTGATCTCCGGCAAGGGCCGCATTCTGACCGCGGGCGGCGTCGACACCCACGTGCACTTCCTGTGCCCGGAGCAGATCCACGAGGCGGTGGCCTCGGGGGTGACCACACTGATCGGCGGCGGCACCGGCCCGGCCGAGGGCAGCACGGCCACCACTGTCACGCCCGGCAAGTGGCACATCCAGCGGACCTTCGAGGCGCTGGACGCCTTTCCGGTGAACATCGGCCTGCTCGCCAAGGGCAGCACCGTCTCGAAGAAGGCGCTGCACGACCAGGTCACGGCAGGTGCCCTCGGCTTCAAGATCCACGAGGACTGGGGTGCCACCCCGGCGGTGATCGACGCCGCGCTGACCGTGTGCGAGGAGACCGGTGTCCAGGTCGCGCTGCACGCCGACTCGCTGAACGAGTCCGGCTTCGTCCAGAGCACCTTCGCCGCGACCAAGAAGGACCGCAAGGCCAAGAAGGCCAAGTACCGCAGCCTGCACATCTTCCACATCGAGGGCGCCGGCGGCGGTCACGCCCCCGACATGATCAGCCTCGCCGGCAAACCCAACGTGCTGCCCGCGTCGACGAACCCGACCCGGCCCTTCACGATCAACACTGTCAAGGAGCACGTCGACATGATGATCGTGTGCCATCACCTCAATCCGGAGGTCGACGCGGACATGGCGTTCGCCGACTCCCGGATCCGGCCCTCCACCATGGCCGCCGAGGACCTGCTGCACGACATGGGCGCCATCTCGATGATGTCCTCCGACGCCCAGGCCATGGGCCGCATCGGCGAGATGATCATGCGGACCTGGCAGACGGCGCACGTCATGAAGTCCCGTTACGGCCACCTGCGCGAGGATGACGCGCACGCGGACAACTTCCGAGCCCGCCGCTACGTCGCCAAGTACACGATCAACCCGGCCATCACCCACGGCATCGACCACGAGGTCGGCTCAGTCGAGACCGGGAAACTCGCCGACCTGGTGCTGTGGGAACCGAAGTTCTTCGGCGTCAAGCCGCACATGGTCATCAAGGGCGGTCAGATCTCCTACGCCCAGATCGGCGACGCCAACGCCTCCATCCCCACTCCGCAGCCCTACCTCCCGCGTCCCGTCTGGGGCTTCCAGGGCCGCGCCCCGGCGGCGAACTCCTTCAACTTCGTGGCCGAGGCCGCCCTCGACGGCGAGCTCTCCCGGACCGGGCTGCTCAAGCCCCTGCGCGCGATCCGGTCCACCCGGGAGGTCACCAAGGCCGACATGGTCCACAACAACGGTGTCCCGAAGATCGACATCGACCCCGACACCTTCGACGTCACCATCGGCGGCGCCACCACCTCCGACGTCCGCACCACGGTCGACGGACAGGAAGTCGGACGCAACTACGCCACCGAACTGCCGCTGGCGCAGCGGTACTTCCTGTTCTGACCATCCCGGCCGGGTCGTGGCGCGCCCGCGCGGCCGATTCCGGCACCTCCTCGCGAAAGGCGGTCCCGCCACCCCATGAGCCGCACTGCCCTGCTCGTCCTGGCCGACGGCCGCTTCCCCGCCGGCGGGCACGCCCATTCCGGCGGGATGGAGGCCGCCGTCGCCTCCGGCCGGGTCCATGACACCGCGAGCCTGGAGGCGTTCTGCCGGGGGCGGCTGCACACCGCCGGGCTGGTGGCGGCCGGCCTCGCCGCAGCGGCCGCCGGAGGGTACGACGCCCTCGCCCTGGACGAGGCCGCCGACACCCGCACCCCGGTGCCGGCGTTGCGCCGCGTCGCACGCCGCCTGGGCCGGCAGCTGATGCGCGCGGCCCGGACCACCTGGCCCAGCGCCGACCTCGACCACCTCGCCCGCCACCGGCCCCAGGGCGCCCACCAGCCGGTCGTGCTCGGCGTCACCGCCCGCGCCGCCGGACTCACTGCGCTCGACGCCGCCCAGGCCGCCGCCTACGAGAGCGTCGGCGGTCCGGCGACCGCAGCGGTACGTCTGCTGAGCCTGGACCCGTTCGACGCGACCGCCGTCCTGGCGCGGCTCGCCGACGAACTCGACACCGTCGCCGGCACCGCGGCCGACGCGGCGCGGCGCGCCACTGCCGAGGGTGTCGGCGTCCTGCCCGCCGCCTCCGCGCCCCTGCTGGACATCACCGGTGAACAGCACGCCGCCTGGACCGTCCGGCTCTTCGCCTCCTGACCAGCCCTGACCGACGCCTGGAGCATCCCTGTGCATCTCGACCACCCCGTGACCACGCCGCACCCTCACACCCACAGCGCCGAACCGCAGCGTCCGGACGGCAGCCGCCGCGCCCTGCGCATCGGCTTCGGCGGGCCCGTCGGCTCGGGCAAGACCGCGACCGTGGCCGCCCTGTGCCGCACCCTGCGCGACCGGCTCTCCATCGCCGTGGTCACCAACGACATCTACACCCAGGAGGACGCCGCTTTCCTCCGCCGCGAGGCCGTCCTGCCACCCGAGCGGATCACCGCCGTGGAGACCGGAGCGTGCCCGCACACCGCCATCCGCGACGACATCTCCGCCAACCTCGAAGCGGTCGAGCACCTCGAACAGAGCCTGCACCCGCTCGACCTGATCCTCATCGAGTCCGGCGGAGACAACCTCACCGCCACCTTCTCCCGCGGACTCGTCGACACCCAGGTCTTCGTCATCGACGTGGCCAGCGGCGACGACATCCCCCGCAAGGGCGGCCCCGGCATCACCACCGCCGACCTCCTCGTCGTCAACAAGACCGACCTCGCCCCCTACGTCGGCGTCGACCTGGACACCATGAGGGCCGACACCCGCAAGCAGCGCAAGGACCTGCCGTACGCCTTCACCAGCCTCACCACACCCGACGGCGTCCAACCGGTCGCCGACTGGGTCACCGGCTGCCTCGCCGCCTGGCGTGCCGTCGGATCCGCCCGGTGAACGGCACCACCGCGCAGACGCCGCCCGTGGTCCCGGCGCCGGCCGACGAACCCCTCCGAGCCGACGGTGGACCACACGGCCGGCGCTTTGCCGACCCCGCCCCGGCGCACCCGTCCGGAGTCGTCGCCACCGCCCGGATCCGGGCCACCCACAACGGCCGCGCCACAACGGTCCCGCTCCTGCACAACGACGGCCCCTTCCACCTGCGCCGGCTACGGGCCCGCGGAGAACAGGCGCGCGTCTGCGTACTCGGCGCGATGAGCGCCCCGCTCGGCGGAGACCGGCTCGGCCTCGACATCACCGCCGAGACGCGCGCCCGGCTGGAAGTGACCACCGCGGCCGCCACCATCGCCCTGCGCGGCCCCACCACCGCCCCAGCCACGTACGACGTACGGATCAGGGTGGGCGACCACGCGACCCTGCACTGGCTGCCCGAGCCCCTGATCAGTACCCGGGGCAGCACCCTGCACCAGACGTTCGCCGTAGACCTCGCCCCCACCTCCCACCTGCTCATGCGAGAAGAACAGCTCCTGGGCCGCTCGGGCGAACCGCCGGGCCACCTCACCACCCGCCTGACCGTCCGTCGCGGCGGACGACCGCTCCTCGACCAGCACACCGCCTACGGCGGCCCGGCACCGGCATGGGACGGCCCCGCCGTCCTCGGAACCCACCGCGCCACCGGGCAACTCCTCCTGGTCGACCCGGGCCTGGACACGCCCCCGGAGCCGCACGTCATCGGCGACGACCCGGCAGAGGGACACGCGGTACTGACCCCCCTCGCCGACCCCCGGGCCCTCGTCGCCACCGCCGTCGCCCCGACACCGGCCCAACTGCGCCACCTCCTGGACATCGCCCTCGCGTACGTCTATAAGACGGCGAGGCCAGAGACCCAGGGCGAGCAGTAAATCCGTGAACGCCGTGAACGCCGAACCGAAGGACAGGAACATGGAACGAGCACTGATCGTGGTGGACGTGCAGAACGACTTCTGCGAGGGCGGCAGTGTCGCTGTGGCAGGCGGAGCCGAAATCGCCGTGAAAGTGCGCGACCTGGTCGGACGCGCGACGGAGGCCGGATACCGGCACGTCGTGGCAACCCGCGATCACCACATCGACCCCGGGGACCATTTCTCCGACACCCCCGACTTCAAGACCTCCTGGCCGGTGCACTGCGTGGCCGGCACGCAAGGCTCCGACTTCCACCCGGACTTCCTCCCCGCCGTACACGCCGGAGCCGTCGACGCCGTCTTCTACAAGGGGGCCTACGAGGCCGCCTACAGCGGCTTCGAAGGCGCCGACGAAGACGGGACGACGATGACCACGTGGCTGCGCGAGCACGGCGTCACCGCCGTGGACGTCGTCGGTATCGCCACCGATCACTGTGTGAAGGCCACCGCCCTGGACGCCGCCGCAGCGGGATTCACCACGCGAGTCCTGCTGGACCTGAGCGCCGGTGTGAACCACGACACGATCCGGCAGGCCCGCGACGAACTCCGGCAGGCGGGCGTGGAACTGTCCGGCACACCGGTCGTCGCGGAGGTCTAGAAGCCTCCTCCCAACGCCCGGCCGGGGGAAACACCCACCTGCTCCCGAGCAAAACGCAGCGGTCCCGGATCCACCGGACCGGATTCGGGACCGCTGGAAGACCAAGCCGCCGTCCCGCCCCGAGCGGCGGGTTCTTGTCGAGCCAGTCGCGGATTTCCTGTTCGAATGCGTCTTGCGTCTCGACGCCGAACAGGACGCAGCGGGCCTTGCAGGTGCGCTGTGGGCCGTGAGGGTGTTCTCGGCGTTGCCGCGCACCGAATGGGGCGCCGTGTGCCCATGGAACCTGTAGCTCCAGGTTGACTGGACCTGGACCTGGACCTGGGTGATCGCTTCACCGAGGGGCACACGGCGCTGACCTCCGCCGCAGCACGGACGCAGGGGCCGGGAATCTCGTCAGCCTGAACAGCCGGGGCGAGAATTCCCGCCAGTGCATCGGCAGACGCCACAGCGATAGCGATCCGACGCGTGGTCACTCCGGTTCGTGCAATCGCGCTCAACGCGCGAGAACTGCTGTCACCGTCAGCCGAAGGCCTGGGTGAACCGGCAGGCGATGCGATGGCTGACCGCCCCGGGGCCCGCGGTGTGCACCAGGGTGGTCAGTTCTTCCCGGCCACCGTGAGGGTGACCCGGTCGGCGGCGGCGTGCCCATGGGCAACGCCTGCGCCGGCTGTCCAGCTCCAGTGGTCCGTCTCAAGCGTTTTCGGTCGCATGGCGGAGGCGGGGGTGTGGGTGCAGGCGGAGGTAAAGGCCGGCGGCGGCTTGTGCGCGGGTGGTGGGCAGGGGCAGCAGGTCGCTTGTTCCGTGGCCTGCGAGTCCTTGCGGAAGCCGGCCGTTGACGGGCTGGCGCACGGTGCTCAGGAAGGTGTCGACGGCGTCGTCGGTCTGGGTGTCGTGGAGGTCTTCGGCGCCGGTGATGATGTTGAGGAAGCTTTCGTGCAGGCGTAGGGGTTCTTGGTCGCGGCGGCTGAGCTGCTGTGCGGTGCGGAAGTAGTGGTCGCGGCCGTCGTGGATGCGGTAGAAGGCGCTGACCAGGATGAGGAGCCGTTCGTAGGCGTGCTGGTAGGCGCTCTGGTAGAAGGCGCGGGCGGCGTCTTCATCGACGTCGCCGCTGAGCATGCTGCTGATGGAGGCGGCGGCGAGCAGGCCGCTGTACATGGCCAGGTGCACGCCGGTGGACAGCAGGGGGTCCAGGAAGCAGGCGGCGTCCCCGGCGAGGAACCAGCCCGGTCCGGTGAAGGCTTCGCTGACGTAGGAGTAGTCGCTCTCGGTCTTCAGCGGCGCGGCCTGGCGGGCACCGGTGAGCATGCCGGCCAGCAGGGGGCAGCGGGCGATGGCCTCGTCGTAGACGGTCTGGAGTGAGCCGCCGGCCGCCTGCCTGGCGCGGGCGAAGGAGCGTTTGTCGGTGACCAGGCCGACGCTGAGGGTGCCGTCGTGCAGGGGGATGGCCCACAGCCATCCGTGGTCCGGCAGGGAGAACACCCCGATGGCGCCGCTGGGGGCGGCGGTGAGAGGTGCGGCGCCGCGCCAGTAGCTCCAGGTGGCCACGTTACGGAAGACGTCGTGGACGCGCCTGGTGCGCAGCTGCCGGGCGGCGAGGAGGCCCGCGCGGCCGGAGGCGTCGACGAGGTGGCCGAAGCGGATGCGCCCTTCGGTTCCGTCCTGGCCGGTCCAGGTCGCTTCCACGGCCCGCCGGTCCTGGCCGCTTTCGCTGCCCTCCTCGAACGTGACCCGTCCCGCGCGGACCTCTTCTCGCACGTCGGCACCCTGTGTGCGGGCGTGCTCCAGCAGCAGCTGGTCGAACTGGGAACGGATGACCTGGAAGCTGTAGGCCGACGGTCTGCCCGGTTCGTCGAAGCCCAGCGACCACTCCTGGCCGCCCCAGCCGTAGAACGCGCCGGTCTTGCGGACAAAACCGTGCGCCTCGACCACCTCGCGCGTGCCCAGTACGTCCAGAACGGGCAGCAGGGACGGCAGCAGCGACTCTCCGATGTGGTAGCGCGGGAACCGTTCCCGTTCCAGCACGCGCACTTGGTGGCCCTGGCGGGCCAGGAGGGCCGCCGCGGTCGCGCCCGCCGGGCCGCCTCCGACCACCAGGACGTCGGTCTCTTCGTGCATGCCGTGCTCCTCATCCGTCGACGAACACCGTTTCCACACAACAGCCCAGCACTTTCTGAGACAGTGTCATCACTATGAGCAGTGAACCTCACAGCGGGTCAGCCCCGACAGACGCCCTCGCGCCAGCCCGCACCCTCGGAACAGGCCATGCTCAGGCCCCGCTCACCGTGGGCGTCGAGGAAGAACTCCTCCTGATCGATCCGGCCACGCACGCCCTCAGTCCCCGGGGATCCCAGCTGGTGGGCGAGGCCGCCGGCGAACTCGGTGACCGGGCAGGCACCGAGCTGACCCGCTACCAGGTCGAACTGCGCACCGATCCGCACACTTGCCTGAAGGAAGCCGCCGACCAGATCCGTTCCACCCGAACGGCGGCCGCCCGCGCCGCCGCCCGCCTCGGCCTGCGCATCGCCTCCACCGGCACCCCCGTACTCGGCCAGGCGGCCCCTGTCCCGATCACGCCAGGCGCCCGCTACGCACGAAGCGCCGCCCACTTCCGCGCTCTGGACGACGAGCAGACCGCGTGCGCCTGCCACATCCACGTCGGCCTGCCCGACCCCCGCGACGCCGTGCACGTCAGCAACCACCTGCGGCCCTGGCTGCCCGCTCTGACCGCCTTGAGCGCGAACTCCCCGTTCCGGGACGGCCGGGACACCGGATACGCGAGCTGGCGCACCACCACCTGGGGGCGCTGGCCCGTCGCCGGCCCGCCCCCCTACTTCGAATCACCTGCCCACTTCAACGGCCTCGTCGAAACCCTCCTGGAGGCAGAGGCACTCATCGACCGCGGCGGCCTGTACTGGGACATCCGTCCCTCCCACCACCTGCCCACCATCGAAGTCCGCGTCGCCGACGCCGCCCTGACCCCCGACGACACCCTCGTGCTCGCCGCCGTCGTCCGCGCCCTGACCGCCACCGCCCTCACCGCCGTCCAAGCCGGAGAACCGGCCCCACGGCCGGCACCGGAGATACTGCGTGCGGCCTGCTGGCGCGCGGCACGCGACGGACTGGCCGGCCATGGCATCGACCCGCTCACCGGCCGCCTGGTGGCCCAGACCACGCTGGTCGAACAGCTGCTGCACACCATCGCGCCAGCACTCCGGCAGCACGAAGACCTCGACCTGGTACGCGAGCAGTGGCAGCGCCTGCGCGCCGAAGGAACCGGCGCCGACCGCCAACGCGCCGCCTACCGGCAACGCTCCAGTACGCACGACGTCGTCGACTACGTCATCTCCGCCACCTGCGCCCAGTAAGGCAGCGGCGATGAAAGACCCCGAGCGTCCACGGGCCCGACACCGGGCAAGCCCCAGCCGCTCTGCCCGGTCCGGCGACAGTGGCTTTGTTCCTGCCGACGGGCCGAGCGGAAGAAGGCCGCACACGCCCTGGTCCACAAGCTGCTTGCCCAAGGCCACTTACGCCGCGCGGCCGCCCGGCATCCGGGCTGGGGTCTCAACACCGTACTCCGATACGCGGCCGCCGACAGTGCGGCAGGTGACTGGCCGGCTTCGCACTCCGCCTTCTCCGGGACCTCAGACCGCGACGGAGAGCAGGTCCACCACGAAGACGAGTGTCGAGCCCGCCGGGATCAACGGCGAGGGTGACTGGTTGCCGTAGCCGAGGCGCGGGGGAACGATGATCTCGCGCCGGCCGCCGACCTTCATCCCCCTGACCCCGCGGTCCCAGCCCTTGATGACCTTGCCACCGCCCACGGCGAACTTGAACGTCTGGCCCCGGTCCCAGGAGGTGTCGAATTCCTTTCCGGACTCGAAGGTGACCCCGACGTAGTGAACCTGGACAACCCTGCCCGGCTTCGCCTCGAGCCCGTCCCCGACGACGAGGTCGCGGATGGTCAGCTCGGTGGGAGCGTCACCCTCCGGAAGGTCGATCTCGGGCTTCGTCAGTTCACTCATTGCAGCCTCATTCACTCGCCGCCGGAAGCCCTCATACAGATCAGCCAGGCGCATGGTCACTCTGTGCAGTAGATCATTATGCTGCCGTGAACGCTGATCTCCTGGAGTGCACCAGGCCCAACGGAGCACGATGCTCAGTGTGACTGGGCGTGCTGCGTCATCGGTACGCTGCGCCCGTACTCGATGATGGCGAGGCCCTGCTCCCCTTGTCCGCGGGTATGGCCCCCGGGCGTCCCCCGGTGGCGCGTGGCCCCCTGCGCGGAAGGTCCTTCAGCCTGCGCTGGCAGCGGTCGTGGACTCGGTCCGAGAAGCGCCCGCAGCCTGGGCACGCCGCCCGGGCCGCGCGGTCTCTCGCCACCACCCCGGCCGTGCCGAACGCAGCCGTAACCGCCTCGGCATCCACCGCGTCGATCCCGTCGAACACCAGCGAGTCCCTCGCAATCGAACATCGAGGTGACGCACCGCGATGGCTCCCCGAGATCTGTGCCAGAACCGACTTCCGACAGCGATGGTTCAGCTCCTCGGGAGGCGGTCTTTCGTGAGCGGAGTCGTTGTTCACGAGAGCGGGCAGCGCCCTGCAGAGGTGTCCCCGGGATCGGACATCGCCGGCCTGCCGTGGCACGGCGCAACCGCCATCGCGGGCCGGTCCCGTGGTGGCGGTTGCGCTGTGCCTCAGTTCAGCCTGGTGGTGGCGTAGGCCTCGATGGCGTCGCGCTGGTACGCGGCCAGCCCCGGGGCGATCGCCTCGTAGGCGGTGCGCCAGGCGTCGTTGTCCACGCAGGAGCGTCCGATGGCCCGGTACTCCTCGGCCGGGACGGCACGCAGCTGGGCCAGCGCCCGGTACTGGGCATCGATCTCGGCCTGCACCGGATCGGCGTCCGCCGGGTGGCCCGCGGCCATGAGTTCGGCCAGCCGGATCATCTGCGCGGTGCGTTCACGGTGCCCGGCGTCGGCGTCGGCCTGGCTCATCGTGGCAGCGCGCCGTCCGACCTCCTCGGCGAGTTCGGGGAAGTCGGACATGTTCTCCTCGTAGTGGGAGGGCTGGACGCCCTCGAAGAGGTTCTCCGGTCGGTTGACGGTCATGGGGATGCCGTCCTTCCTGGACTGCTCCAGTTCGGCGATCGTGCGGGAGACGGTGCCGGCCAGGGCATCGAGCCGGTCGCGCTCCGCAAGCAGCCGTCGGTGGTGGCCCCGCAGGGCATCCACCTCGTCGACCTGCTCGGACAGGATCCGGCCGATCTCCGGCAGTCCGACGCCCAGCGCCCGTAGTACGAGGATCTGCTGCAACAGCAGAAGCTGGTGCTCCTCGTAGTAGCGGTGTCCGTTGGCGCCGATCCGGGCCGGCGGCAGCAGGCCGGTCTCGTCGTAGTGGCGCAGTGTCCGGGCGGTCACGCCCGACATCCGGGCCACCTCTGAGATCGGCCAGTCCATCACGACTCCTGCACGTGTGTGTCGCCGGGCCGGTCTCTCCGGCCCTGGTCACGACCGTAGGAGCTGCCGCAGCGGCAACTTCAACCCCGAGACCCAAGTTTCTCTCCCCGTTCGCTGGCGGGCTCGACGGACGGCAATCCGAAGGGCAGGAGTGACGCAGGCCCGTCGATGCCGGTCCGGAAGGCCGCGCTGGTTCGGATCGGTTGTGCAGGCAGAGGGCTGGGTCTGGCCATCGCGCTGCCTGCGTGCTCGCGGCGGCGCTGGCCGGTGGACGGCACCGCAGGTGTCACCCACCGCGGCGAGCGGGACCTCGCTCGGTATGTGCTGTCCTGATTTTCGGGTTTTGGGCGTTCGTGGCATCCGCCGCCACCTGGGCTGCAGTCCGGGGCCGGCCCGCACGAGTCCCCCGACGGGGTCCAACGGTGCTCGGCCGGTCGGCTCGGGCTCGTTGTTCGCCTGGAGCGGCTGGAAGCTTCCGTTCACCCTGTACCTGGCGGTAGCACAACCGGCTGATGCGGCCCTGCCGGACAATCCGGCACTCGCGCCCGCCCCCGCACCTTGCAGCCGCGGGGGCGGGCGCCGCGGTGCTGCGAGCGCTCGTCCGCACACGACTGGTGTTATCGAACTCGTAGCCGGCCTTCTTCCGCTTGCGTCACTCGACAGGCTGGGCGTTTCCGGGCCCTCGTCGGCTGACGGTGCGGCCGGGGCAGCATCCTGAAGACCCCGTGCCCCGGCCCCCCTCCCGGGTGGCTGGACCGTTGGGCGGGGGCGGGTAAGGGACCGGCCGAGGGCGAGGAGGCTGGCGGTGAGCGTTCGGTGTGCTGATCATCGACCAGGACTTGCCTGGCCGGGTCCCCCTCCCAGGATCCGGGCCGTACCCGGGCCAGCTCCTGCCCGTATCCCTCCACACAGCGCAGACGAAGAACCTGCTCGTGAACCTGCTCGTGAGCTGTTCACCGAAGGAACCGGGTCTCTTCCGGACGCGCATGAAGGGCGTCCGGCCTGGGCATGTGCCCGCCGGACGCCCTTCATGAGACGCGCTCAGCGGATCGGCGTCACCCCGCAGGGCAGGCCGTTCAGCCTGAAGACCCTGGGGTCGTTCACCTGGCCGGCCGACTTCCCGTTGAAGCCGAAGCGCACGGTTCCACCGGGAGGCAGGCTCGCGTTCCAGCTCAGCGACTTGGCCACGACCTGAGGGCCGGTCTGGGAAACGGTGACCCCCCATGTGTCGGTCACCCGCTGCGTGTCGGCGAACGACCACGTGAGCTGCCAGGGGCTGAGCGCCCGGGTGCCGGTGTTCTTCAGCACGACCTGGGTGGTGAAGCCACCGTCCCACCGCTGTGAGGTGTACGCGACCTCGCAGGCCGCCGCCCGGTTCTCACCGCCGCCCAGATCGTCGGCGTAACCGGCGATCCAGGCCAGCGGGGCGTTCCAGTTGATGGTGACCTCGTTGGTCGCCCACGATTCGATGTGGTCGATGTAGCACATCGCCGGGGCGCACCCCTTCAGCTTGCTCTGCGCCACCGGGTCCTGGATCGCGTCGTTCGGTCCGCCGGCGAGGGAGCCGGGCGCGGGGTTCGGCAGGGACGGATCGAGCTGGTGGGCCCAGAACCGGTGGTGCTGGTTGCGCGCGTCCCGCTCGCCGTAGCCGGTGACGTACGACGTGTTGAGCGGGTTGCGACCCAGGAGGTAGTCCAGCCCGCGCAGCACGGCGTCCCGGTAGACGGCCTTGCCGGTCAGGTCGTGCGCTGTGCCCAGGACCACCATGTTGTTGGCGACCTGACCGTTCGAGCCCCACACGTAGTGGCCGTCGGAGGGGGCGTACGGAAGGCCGTACGCGGCCTTGCCGGAGTCGGCCGCGTAACCGTCCGCCGCTCGCGTCACCGTGGAGCGCACCGCCTTGAGCTGGTCGGCGGAGAGCCGGTTGGGCACGGTCGCCAGGTCCAGGGCGCCCAGGCCCGCCGTCGATCCCCACGACATACCGCCACGCGGGAAGACGGCTTCGGTGACGCCGTGCAGCGGTGAGCCGAGGACTTCCTGACGGTAGACGTCCTGCCCGGTGGTGATGAACAGCTCCGCCGCCGCCCAGTAGAACTCGTCCCGTACATCGGTGTCGGGGTACGCGCCGCCGCCCGTGCCGTCGTCGGGGTCGGCCAGGATGTCCGGGTGGGCCTTCGCCGCGTTCCAGGCGGTACGGGCGGCCTGGCCGCAGCGGGACGCGAAAGCGGCGTCGTACGGGGCGAAGAGGCGGGCGCACTGGGCGGCTGTGGCCGCCAGGTTGAGGGTGGCCGCGGTGGTCGGCGGATGCAGTTCGCGGGGCTGGGGGTCACGGTCGGGCCGGGTCGGCAGCCCGGTCCATGCCTTGTCGTGGAGCTTGTGGTGCGCCATGCCGGCCAGCGGCTCGCCCGCCGGGACCTGCATGCGCATGAGGAAGTCCATCTCCCAGCGGGCCTCGTCGAGGATGTCGGGGGTGGCGTTGCCGTGCTCCGGCAGCGGAAGTTCGCCGTCGCCCAGCGGTGCGGCGTCGGCGCTCTCCTCGGTCAGGGTCCGTTCGAAGGCGGACATCAACTGGGCTACGGAGATGCCGCCGTTGACGACGTACTTGCCGTGGTCACCGGCGTCGTACCAGCCGCCGGCCGCGTCGAGGCGGTAGTCGCACACGCCGGGCTGGCACGGCACGTCGTTGTCACCCTGGTTGGGGCTCACATTGACGTGGCCGGCCGGGCGGGCATACTCCTCCCCGACAAGGTCCGCGTCGATCTCGATGCCGCTGCGGTTGTGGTAGAAGTACGCGAGCGCGTCGGTGCGCAGCGACGCGTAGAGGTCGTCGCCGATGGCGAACGGCTCGCTCCTGTCCCCCGCGACCGTGACGGTGTAGCCCTGTCCGGCGGTGGTGAATGCGCCGAAGTCGAAGGTGTGGACGTTCTGCCGTGAGGTGGTGTCGATGCCCGCCGGGGTGGTCGTGCCACTGGCCCGCCGGGTCCCGTCGGCGGCGTTGAGCGTCCAGGGAAGTGGCTCGGTTGCCTCGGTGACGTACGTACCGTTCTTCGGGCCGTGGGTCAGGTAGCCGACTTGGTTGACGCGGACAGGGGAACCGGTGTCCGGTTCGTACGGGGGCGGGGCGGTGCCGCCGCGCAGCGAGACCTCGTCGACGCAGAAGGTGAACGCCTTTTCAGTTCCGCCGAGTTGGAAGGCGAGCTGGGCGGCGTCGTGGTCGGCCGCCGCCGTGAAGGTATGGCTGACGCGCTCGGCGCTCTCTCCGACCTGCTGTGTCACGGAGAGCTCCGTGGTCCAGGGGTCGGCCCCCAGCTGCACGTTGGTACGGATGGTGAGTGGCACCGTCGAGGTCGCCGTGTAGCTGAGCGTGTACCCCTCACCGGCGGCGAGAGCGAGCGCGTTCTGTCCGATGATGGCGTCCCACGGGTTCGCTGTGCCTGCCGGGACATCCGCGCACAGACGCCCGTCCACGACCGCGGCGGGACTGTTGTCGGTCCACCACCAGGGGGCGGTGCCTTCGGAGAAGTCGCCGTTGGTGATGAGTTCGGGCGCTTCGTCGGCCGGTTCGACGGCGGGGGCGGGTAAGGCCGCGGCGGGTGAGGTGACCACCGTGCCGACCAGCAGGCCGGCGAGAGCGGCCAGGGCGGCGGCTCCCGGCGCCAAGCGTATGCGGCGCCGAGTCGTACGGGAACGGGGAGGCTGGTGATGCGACACGCCGGGTCCTCCAGCGGGGAGTAGGGGGTGCGCGGGCCTGAGGAATGGGGAGTTGCGCGTGCGGTGGGAGTGATTTTGGGAGCGCTCCCAATGTCCGAGGTCGCGGATGCCGCGTCAAGACGTCGGACGAGGACCGTCGTTTTCGCCTACAGCCACGCGCCGGATCGTGTGCTCCACGTCATGAATGTTTCGGCCCGGGCCATTCCCGACTCACCAGTAACAGGCTACGTTGCGTGCCCAGTTGTCACTTCTGTCCGCAGCCATCGCGCTGATTTCCCCTGGGCGGAACCCCATGTCTGGCTCGATCTCCCTGCACAGCGTTTCCAGGACTGTGATCTCTCGGTCCGGTGTCAGTAGTGGAGTTCTCCTTGCCTTGCTCGGATGCCCTGGTCAGCGAATTGAAGATCGGTTTTGCCGCAGCTGCTGCCGCTGTCATGGGGCGGTATTCATGCAGGTCGCGTACTGAACGCTTCTCATCCTGAGCGCCAGGCGATCTCGATGGCGTGACCGGCGGCGACCGTGCGGCCGATGCGGTGGGTGCTGTATGGCTCCGGCTCCGCGGCAGGCCCGGTCGGCAAGGGCGAGGAGTCGACGGGTCAGGCGAGTTTGGACCACTGCGTGTGCGCGGGCCGCGGTGAGGTCGTGCGTGCGGCCGGGCAGCGCGCGAGAACCACCGGGGTGTTCCGTCCGGGGAGGCCACGACCTGCACGTTCATCCCGTGACGGCGGTGTTTCACCGAGTAGTACGGCTCGTCCGCCGCGATGCGGCCGGTAGCGGTCAAAGTGCCTTCGGGGATGACGAGCCCCTCCGGGGGACTCGCACAGGGCCTCGTTCTTGCGCAGGTGGACCAGGACGAGCAGAGCCTGCCGGAAGCAGCCCGGCTTGCGCCGGCGGGAGCTCAGCTCACACCTTCGGGCGCAGATGAACCAGGAAACGTGCGTGGGCGACCTCGTGCGGGACGTCGAGCACGGCACGATACGGGACCGACAGGGCTCCTGTACCGAGACGTTGACGAGTGGGATCACCAGCCGCAACGACCAGGAGCCCTGTCGCGTCACGGGCCCCGGCCGCCGGCCGTCATCACCCTCGAACCACGGGACGAGAAGCGTTCAGTGAGGCGGGAGCAGGCGTCGCGCGCCGAATGCGATGGCCAGCTCCACGGCGACATGTGTACAAGACCGATGCTCGACAGCCCACGCATCACCGCTCTCATGGCTGAATACGACGTTGAGCCCTCACATGGGATGCATGTGGTCCACGACGGCCCTCGACAGGCGTCGCCGCTGTTGCTCATTCACGGATCGGGCGGACCGGGCGGCTCCTGGAGCGCGATGGTCCCGGCCCTCGCCGATCATCACCACGTCCTCCGGGCCGGTCTCCCGGGCTGCGGCCAATCACCGCCCGCGGTGCCATACGACGTGTCCGTGCAGGCAGGCCGGGTAGCGGCGCTCCTCGACGAACTCGGCCTTCGGCCCGTCACCGTGGCCGGACACTCCAGTGGCGGCTATGTCGCCACCGCGCTTGCCGAACAGCGCCCCGACCTGGTGAGGTCGATCGTTCTGATCAGCAGCGGCCCGAGCCTCGATGCGCTCCTTCCGCAGCCGCTCCTCGTTCGGGTGCTGCTGCGACCGCCTCTCGGCCCGCTCCTGTGGCCGAGGCGCTCGGACACGATGATCCGCAAGGGGATCAGGGCGACGGCGGCTCGTCCGGTGGATGTCCCGGACGACGTGGTCACCGAGATACGGGGCACCACGTACCGCACGTTCAGGACGGTGCTGCGTCGGAACACGGAGTACATCACCGAGCGGAGCGTGCAACGAGGAAGTGTTCCGCGTCGCGTTCGTAACGGCGGTGGAGGCGTCGGCAGCCGGCGAGCCAGGCCATGGTGTGTTCGATGATCCATCGGTGACGGCCCAGCAGCGTCGAGGTCTCGATGCCCTTGCGGGCGATGTGGTGGGTGATGCCACGCTCGCGTAGCCATCGCCGCAGGTGGGAACAGTCGTAACCCTTGTCCGCGTGGCGCTTGCCCGGCTTACGCCTCCGGCGTCCGCGGATCGCCGGGTACCTCGTGCCCCGGACATCGGCGAACTCGGCGAACCGCTCGGGGTTCGAGGGCGGCTTCCTCGGCCGCCGCGGTACAGACGGGCTTGAGAAGCTTGGTGTTCTTGTCCCAGTCCTGGCGGGCGGCATAGCAAAAGGAGTTCCGCAGCAGGTGGACCATGCGGGTCTGGACGGAGGATGCCGAGCGGAGCCGGGCACGCAGCCGCGGGCCTGCGTGCCCCAGCCGGGGAACAAGGTGGCGTGCGGTGGCGCGGAGGAAGAGACAGCGGACGAGGTTGGCGCCGCCGGACGTACCCAGAGACGAGGAACGACCGGTCTCCAGTCCGTATGGCCACGTTGTGGGCGACGCTGCCCCGTCCCCACCATGAGCGGTGGGGACGGGGTGAGTGACCGGCTCAGGCGTGGCCGGCGGTGGGGCGGACGATGATCTCGCTGACGTCGACCTCGACAGGCTGGTCGATGGCGAACGCGATGGCCGCGCCGATGGACGAGGCCGGGATGGCGACGCTGCGGTAGGTACGCATCTCCTCGCGGCCCACCGGGTCTGAGATGGACTCCGCCAGTTCGGATTCGGTGACACCCGGGCAGACGGTGGTGACGCGGATGTCGCCTCCGACCTCCTGCCGCAGCCCCTCCGAGATGGCCCATACGGCGTACTTGGTGGCGCAGTAGACGGCCGCGGTCGGGGATACCTGATGGGCGCCGATGGAGGCGACGTTGATGAACTGGCCGTGGCGCTGGGCCTGCATGACCGGCAGTGCGGCCGCGATGCCGTGCAGCACGCCGCGGATGTTCACGTCGATCATGCGGTTCCACTCGTTGAGCCGGAGTGCCTCCAGCTTGGACAGCGGCATCACACCGGCGTTGTTAACCAGGACGTCGACGCGGCCGTGCCTGCTGTGAGCGGCGTCGACGAAGACCCGTACCTGTTCGGCCTCGGTCACGTCCAGCGGGTGGTACTCGGCGCTGCCGCCGATCGCCTGGATGTCCTCGGTGAGTTCTTTGAGCCGTTCGGTGCGGCGGGCACCGAGAACGACATGGTGGCCTCGTTCGGCGAGCAGCCTGGCGGTTGCCTCGCCTATGCCGCTACTGGCGCCGGTGACGAGGACGACCTTCTGGCCGGTAGAACCGGTAGAACCGGTAGAAGTGGCCATGGACGAAAAACTCCTTCATGCATGTTGCAGCAGCCGACGCGGTGCGTCGTTCTCCGAACTGCGTCGGCTGCATGGGGCGGAGGGGCGATGCGTTGTCGCTCGAGGGACTACTCACGGCTGTCGAGCCCGGCCTGCAGGGTTCCGGTGACCATGGGGCCACGGTCGTGTCCTCGTCCGTACCGTCCGGCTCGAACACGGCGTCCCAGGTGACCAGAGCACCGGTGGACTCCGGGTTCTCGTGTATGACGACGAGGGCTTCGCGGTCCTGTACGGGGAGGGCCCACTCACCGGCCTTCCCGTTCGACAGGCTGCTCGACCGCTGTGCTGCCGTCGGGCGGCGGGTGTTCGCGCGTTTGGTGGTGGCGGCTCAGGTCATCTGCAGCTGGATCCTGGTCATGGTCGGGCTCCCCGCCGGACGCGCGGGTCGTCCTCGCGGTAGAGCACGAGGTGCTCGTGGAAGAGAACGCCGTCGCGGACGTCACCGGTGGCGGTGAAGCCGGTGTCGTCGACGTAGTCGAGGTGGCTGCCGGTGACGGTGTGGCGGCCGGTGCAGGCGCTCCGGCGGTTGCCCCGGGCCTCGTCGTAGCGGCCGTTCGGCAGCAGTTCCTGACGGATGCAGCCGTCCTCGGTCACCCACATCCCGACGTACGTGTGTGAATCGCGGGGCGTGTCGTTGCTGGTCATGGCTCTACCCTCGGCTCTGCGGCGGGACGCTACCAGGCCGCCGTTCTCCCAGGTGAGGGCTTCCTGGGTGCCGCGCACCCACCACGCGAGCGGCAGGGTCGTACGGCAGCGGCGCGGCGGACGGACGCGGCCGGCGGCTGGTAACGGCCCGGCGGAGGGCATCGCCTGGTTCGGAGCCCTTCCGGCGCGACGCTCCGCGGATCGGGTACGGAGCTCTCGCCGTCGACGCCCGGCAGCAGTGCCGACTCACGGGGCCCGGTCGGTCGGGAGACCCTGGCGGGGTTCCACGACAAGGGCGGCGGTATAGGCCGGATGACCGCACCCGCCCCTCAAGACTCCGTGCGTACCGGTGGCGTCACGATGGGAGCGTGCGGGGAGGCGCGGAGAGTTCTCCGCCGGTGTCGGCGGTGCTCAGTACGGTGGTGCAGATGTCTTCGACGAGAAACACCGGGGAATCGCCGTCCGGCGGTATGCGCAGGGGAGGCAAGGACATGAATTGTTCTCCTGGCTGCTGGTATGCCGTGCCCGGCCCAGCCGGATGGAAGGGTGGAGTCCGAAGGCCGGCCGGGAGCCCGTCGGCGGGCTGCCCAGGTCATTTCCGGAGCACGTGTGCGTCCCTCGACGGCCACCGGACACGACGCCGGGCCAAGAGTGGACCGGTTCCGCAGGCGGAACAGCGAGCGGCCCCCCGGCGGCGGCCCTGGACGAACGCGCCGGTGACTCGTTCGTAGCGGCGGGTCATCCGGCCGAACGGTGCCAGCGTGGTGGCTCGGCGGATCCTGGCCTAAAAACGGGTGCGTTCGGGATCGATGACGACCGGGGCTTGGCGACGAGGTTCGCGTTCACGTCGCCGGTGACAGCGTTCTCCGCGTCGACGGGGCCGGACTCGCGACGCCGGTGACACGTCCCCGAGGCCGACGGAACCCGCATCGCCAGGCGCCCCGTCAACGTCGTGATCCAACCACCTGTCCTCCCACGCAGCACCTCCGTGATCAAGGTGCTGCGACAACCGGTTGAAGGCGCTACGGTCCTTCGGCTTCGACGTCGATCCCCACATCGGCGCGGCGGCCGTCCACCTCTCGCCAGTTGCCAGGGGCGTGAAGGTGGCGGGGCACCGGTCGTGTCCCCCACCCCCGACGAGGCGCGGGAGGAGACCGCGTCCGTCCTGGGAGCACTGGGGCCAGGCTCCCAGCCGCCGGGGAGCCTAGCCTGGCCGACATGACAACCTCGAGACTGGGCGACTACCTGCGGAGCCGACGCGCGCAGGTGACGCCTTCCGACGTCGGTCTCCCCCAGGACGGGCGGCGACGCGTCCCCGGCCTGCGCCGCGAAGAAGTCGCGATGCTGGCCCGCATCAGTGTCGACTACTACCTGCGACTGGAGCAGGGCCGTGAGCGGCGCCCGTCGACGCAGGTCCTGGACGCGCTGAGCGACGCGCTGCTGCTGGACAACGACGGCCGGCTGCACCTGTACCGGGTCGCGGGGATGACCCCGCTCCCGCGCAACGAGGGCAGCATCGAGCGAGCCGACCCCCAGTTGCTGACGCTGGCCGAACTGTGGGACCGCACGCCGGCCCTGCTCCTGGGACGGGCTTACGACGTCCTGGCTGCGAACACGCTGGGGCGCGCGGTCTTCCCCCACCTCCCACCTGGCGCGAACGTGCTGCTCGCGATGTTCCTCGACCCGTCGGTCCGCTCGTTCCACGCGGACTGGGAGAAGGCCGCGGCCAACGCGGTCGCGGGATTCCGCTTCCTGGAGGGCGCCCGGCCGAACGACCCCCGGATTCACGAGGTACTGCAGACGGCCTCGGAGAGCAGCCGCGAGTTCGCCGACCTCTGGCAGAGGCGAGACGCACGGGGCAAGAGTGACGCCGCGAAGGTCCTGCTGCATCCCGATGTCGGCGAGCTCACCCTGCGCATGCAGACCTTCGACGTACGCTCCGCCCCAGGTCAGCAGCTGATCGTCTACCACGCCCAGGAGGGCACCAGGACCGCGGACGCGCTCCGCCTGCTCGGCTCGCTGGCGGCGACCACTCACTCCGGACACCAGGGCGACTCGCCGAGGCGGGCCACATGAGGGTCCGCTCCGAGACCATGGGCGGCGTCCCATGCGTCGCCGCCCTCATCGGGGGAGGGCTCACCGCGTGCGCCGCGGCACCGGACAGCGGGAGGCCCCCGGGTTCCGACGAGACCGCACAGCGCAGTCGGTAGCAGCAGCTCCGTCCACCGCGGCACCATCGCCCATACCGACGCCGCGGCCACGCCCGGCCGAGGCCACGGACGCCTCGCCGCACCCGTACGGGATGTGGGTGACGGCCGACGGGCACATCCGCCAGGAGCTGCTCGCAAACGGCCGCTGCGACGAGGCCCGCGGAGACCGGGAGAGCGCCTGCACACGGGAAGACCGCAGCAGCGGGGCTCGCTGGGGGTGGGGCTGATGGTGAGTGTCCGAAATGGCGGAGGGCAACCACATGGGCCTCCGTACGTACCGTGCAGCGGCGGACGCAGGGGTCCATGACCTGCCGGTCGGTCCGCGGGATAGTCAGGCCGTTCAGTTCGCTGAGCGCTGGTCATGGTCTCCCTGGTTGGCGCACGGCGGGGAACGGTACGACCGACCCGGCCTGCCGGGCCGGCGCAGCGGGCCGACTGCACCTCTGCCGGACGAGGCGCATCGGGGTGCGCTTGCCGGCCGCTACGTACCGCCGCGCATGCACCCCGTCCACCGGGGCAGGCGGCAACACACACACTTCACCCCAAGGAGCCCTTCATGATGATCGTCGGTATTGTCGCCGTCTGCGTAGTTCTCGCTGTCCTTGCTTTCTTCGTGCCCCGCCTGTCCCGCCACCCCGAACGCGGTACACAGCGGACGCTGGGAGCCGGAACACGCGCCGGCGGAAAAGCCCCCGGGGTCCTGGGCCGGATTTTCAGCAAGCCCTTCCGCAGCGGCTCCAACGCCGTGGGCCGCAGCGGCTCCGCCGGCCGACGAGCCCGCGGCCGCATGCCGTTCTAGTGCTGTGACCGCGTAGGTTCGCCGGGTTGGTGGTCGCGACGGTTGAATGTGCGGTGACGTCCGTTCGACCGCTGGAGGCGCGGTGGCTGAGCCTGTCCGTGTACGCAGACTGACCGACCAGGAGGGGCAGAAGCTGCAGCAGATCGTGCGCCGGGACAGCACGAGTTCGGTGCGCTATCGGCGCGCGATGATGCTGCTGGCCTCGGCGGGCGGGAACCGTGTGCCGGTGATCGCCCAGCTGGTCCAGGCAGACGAGGACACCGTGCGCGATGTGATCCACCGCTTCAACGCGATCGGCCTGGCCTGCCTGGACCCTCAGTGGGCGGGAGGCCGTCCCCGCCTGCTCACCCCTGACGACGAGGACTTCGTCATCCGGACGGCCACCACTCGCCCCACCAGGCTCGGCCAGCCCTTTACCCGCTGGTCGATCCGCAAACTCGCCGCCTACCTGCGGAAAGTGCACGGACGTGTCATCCGCATCGGCCGGGAAGCCTTACGGTGCCTGCTCCGGCGCCACGGCATCACCTTCCAGCGCACCAAGACCTGGAAGGAGTCCCCAGATCCCGACCGCGACGCCAAGCTCGACCGGATCGAGCAGGTGCTGGGGCGCTTCCCCGACCGGGTCTTCGCCTTCGACGAGTTCGGGCCCCTGGGGATCCGGCCCACCGCAGGCTCCTGCTGGGCGAAGCAGGGCAAGCCCGACCGGCTGCCGGCGACCTACCGCCGCACCCACGGCGTCACCTACTTCCACGGCTGCTACTCCGTCGGCGACGACCGTCTACGGGGCATCAACCGCCGCCGCAAAGGCACCGCCAACACCCTGGCCGCGCTGAAGTCGATCCGCGCCGCCCGACCCGACGGCGCCCCGATCTACATCATCTTGGACAACCTCTCCGCCCACACCGGCGCGGACATCCGCCGCTGGGCGAAGAAGAACAAGGCCGAGCTGTGCTTCACCCCGACCTACGCCTCCTGGGCCAACCCGATCGAACCCACTTCGGACCGCTGCGGCAGTTCACCCTGGCCAACTCCGACCACCGCAGCCACCCCGCGCAGACTCGGGCCCTGCACCGCTACCTGCGCTGGCGCAACGCCAACGCCCGCCACCCCGACGTACTCGCCGCACAACGCCGAGAGCGTGCCCGCATCCGCAGCGAGAAAGGCATCCGCTGGGGCGGACGTGCCAGATGCCCGGCGGCGTGAAGGATCGACAACCGGCACAGTCCACTCCCACAACACGGACCGCGAGGAGCTCTGCATGGACCATCAGGACGTCGACGCCGCCGTGGCAGAGACGCTGCGGGTGCTCGGCCCCCATACCGCCGAGGACTGGACGGTGCCGGCGGGGCCGCTCGAATGGACCTGCTGGCAAACAGCAGCCCACATCGGCCACGACCTGCTGGCCTACGCAGGGCAGCTGGCAGCACAGCCCGCCGACGCCTACCTTCCCATCGACCTGAACGTTCGCCCCACCGCCTCGCCGGCCGAAGTACTCCAGGCCGTCACCGCCTGCGGCGGACTGCTCAGCAGCGCCCTGGCCACAGCCAATCCGACCCTGAGGGCCTGGCACTGGGGCCCGTGCGACCCCGAAGGGTTTGCGGCGATGGGCGTCGCCGAAACCCTGCTGCACACCTACGACATTACGCAGGGACTGTCCGTGGACTGGCTGCCACCAGCACCGCTGAGCGCAGCAGTACTCAACCGGCTCTTCCCCGCCGCCCCTCCCGGAGACCCCACCCAGGTACTCCTTTGGTGCACCGGCCGCGGAGAACTCGACGGCCTCCCTCGCCAAACCTCATGGAGGTGGGAAGCAGCACGATCGGACTGATCGAGCTGACCCCGGCGAACGTTCGCGGTCACAGCACTAGCAGTGGTGTGTTGACTGCGGCCTGGGCCCGCTGGAGCAGGCGTTCCCAGGTGCCGTCGGCCGACCACAGCCGGTGGCGTTCGTAGACCGTGTTCCACGGCTCGACCCGCTCGGACAGATCACGCCACTGCACCCCGGTCCGCACTCGGTGCAGAATCCCGTCGATCACCTGCCGGTGACCGCGCCACCTGCCACAACGTCTGTTACTGACCGGCAGGAACGGACGCAGCCGTTCCCACTCGTCATCCGTAAGATCGGTACGGGTGTCACCGGCAGCGCGTCGACCGGCTCGAGGATCCGAGGTGCTGGCCGAGATCATTCTCGCGAACCGCACTGCGGGACGGGGACGTTGGTGCCGGCTTTTTTCGATGGAGTACGTTGTGGGGATGACTACCGGGACGGCATTGCGCCACACACGGATTGGTGACCCGGTGCTCTTCTGAGCGCCGTACGGGCCGGTGAGGGCCCGCTGCTCGATCGAGGATCTTGCGCTGCTGCGCGGGCTCCGCCTCCGTCGTGTTGATCACAGGCTCGGCACATCAACCACGACAGGAGAATTCATGCCCACCAAGACGTTGCAGATTCCCACCGCGGACGGCCAGGCCGACGCATTCGCCGCCTTCCCCGACCGCGGCGAGCAGCACCCGGGGGTGCTGATGTACGCGGACGGCCTCGGAATCCGGCCCGTGCTGCGGGAGATGGCCCGCGAACTGGCCGGGCACGGGTACTACGTGCTCGTCCCCAATCTCTTCTACCGGCACGGCCCGGCACCAGTGGTCGAGCTTCCCGAGCACATCGGAGAAGAGGTCCGGCCCGCGATCTTCGCCCAGGTGATGCCCTTGATCGAGGCGCACACCGCCGAACGTGTCCTGAGCGACGCCGACGCCTACCTCAGGTTCCTCACCACCCAGCCCGAGGTCGGCGCCGGTCCGGTCGCGGTGACCGGCTACTGCATAGGCGGCCTCCTGGCGATGCGCACCGCCGCGGCCCACCCCGCCCAGGTGGCCGCCGTCGCCGCATTCCACGGCCCCGTGGGCGCCGGCGGGCCCGACCTCTTCTCCGAACTCACCGCCCAGGTCCATCTCGGCCACGCCGAAGGCGACATGACACCCGAGGCCCTCGCCGAGCTCAACCAGGCCCTGGACGCCGTAGGTGTCAGCTACACCTCCGAGATCTACCCCGGCACCGTCCACGGCTTCACCATGTCCGACACCGACGCTTTCAGCGCATCCGGGCTGAAGCGCCACTGGGACCGCCTGCTCCCTCTCCTGGACCGCACCCTGGCCGACAGCTGAGGCTCCGGCCCGGAAACCAGGCCGGAAGTACACGGCTCCGGAGTCCCGGGGGTGTTTCGAAGCTGGTGTGAGGGCGGTGGGATATGCCGCCGCCCCTCACCCATGTGCGGCGCCTCCGCCCGACCGTCGTGCCGCCGGAACCGCTCATCCTGCCGGACGGCCTCGGCAGTCGGGCACAGCGGCCGCACCCAAAGGCCGGTTTGGTCTAGACCAAGCAGGGTAAGCTTCCATCGCCTCACCTGACCGCCTCCGCGGTCACATAAGCACCACTTGACATGCTCATGGCTACCTTGCCCTCGGGCGGGCACGCACCCCCACACAGGAGTTGTCATGAAGAGCAAGAAGATGCTGGCCGCCGTCATCGGTACGGGGATCGCCCCGCTCCTGGCCGTGAGCCTGCCGGCCGGCAGCGCGAGCGCGCACGGCTACATATCCTCGCCCCCCAGTCGGCAGGCCCAGTGTGCCGCCGGCCTGGTCTCCTGCGGTTCCATCAAGTACGAGCCGCAGAGCGTCGAGGGACCCAAGGGCCTGATGAGCTGCAGCGGAGGGAACGCCGCCTTCGCCGAGCTCGACAACGACAGCAAGGGCTGGAAGGTCACCCCGGTCAGCCGGACGACGAACTTCAACTGGCGGCTGACCGCACGGCACGCCACCAGCACCTGGCAGTACTACGCGGGTGGCCGGAAGATCGCGGAGTTCAACGACGGTGGCGCCCGGCCGGGCGCCACCGTCACCCACCAGGTGAACTTCGGCAGTCTGACCGGCAAGCAGAAGGTGCTGGCCGTGTGGAACGTCGCCGACACCGCCAACGCCTTCTACGCCTGCGTAGACGTGAACGTGAGCTGACGCGGTGCCGCACCATCCGGCCCTGCCGGGGCCGGATGGCGTCCCGGTGCCCGGAGCGGACAGTGCGCCGTCCGCTCCGGGCACCGGGTGCCCCCTCCTCTCCCGGCCGCCTGTCGGCCAGGAGCCTTCGGACGACCGCGTGCGAGCACGTGCGAAAGGGTGGGTACGGCGGTGAAGAGAGTTGACGAGCGAAGCCTGCGCCCCCCTCGGGGGCGCGCCCCGGAGGGGGGCGGCGGACGGGCCATCCGGGTAGCCCGGTCCCTGGCCGGCCGGGTCCAGCGGCGCGGCCCGGAGCTCCTCAGGGTCTGCGTGGGCACGGTGTTCCTCTGGTTCGGCGTCCTCAAGTTCTTCCCCGCAGCGAGCCCAGCCGAGGGGGCCGCCGTCCGGGCCGCGACGAAGCTCACCTTCGGCCTGCTGCCGCCGGACGTGGTGCTACCGGTTCTGGCGGCGGCCGAGACGGCCATCGGCCTCGGCCTCGTCACGTCCGTGCTGCTCCGCGTGGCCCTGGTGGGGTTCTTCGCCCACATGGCCGGCGTCTTCTCAGCGCTCCTGCTGCTCCCCGGGGAGATGTGGCAGGGGGACGCGCCGGTCCCCACCCTGGAGGGCCAGTACGTCATCAAGAACATCGTCCTGGTCGCGGCCTGTCTCGTAGTGGCGGCCGACGAGTGGGGCCGAACGGGGCCACCGTGAGAACGTCCGGTGCACCAGGGCGCGCCGGACGCCACGCGGTGGTCCGTCCCGGATATCCCGCCCGCGGTCCCTCCGTTCGGGCGGGGCAGTCACGGGGATGCCGCCGTCACGACCGCACGCCAGGCCTCCGGCAGCCCCTCGCCGGCAGGTCGGCCCACCGGTTGCCACATCGAGATGAGGTTCCATGAACCGACAAGGAGCCACCGCCCGCGCGGTCGCCTTGATCCTGCTCGCCACCGGCCTCACCGCCGCCCCGGCAGCCGCCGCCCCCGCCGGGGCGAAGGCCCGCGTCGGCGCCGACTGGGCGACTCAGTCGATCGTCTTCACCGCCGCCGCGGGACAGGCCAACGACCTCCACGTGATTCCCATGGATCTCGGCGCCGGGGCCCGGCGGATCGGCTTCCGCGACGCAGTCCCGCTCGAACCCGGCGACCACTGTGCGTATCTTGAACCCGGGGACGAGACCTTCGTCGTCTGCGAACTCCCCACCAGCAGTCCCCGACCGGACAGGATCGACATCTTCCTCGGCGACCGCGACGACACGATCGTCACCAGCGACCCCGCGGTCGCCGCCGTCCGCGGCGGCTCCGGAGACGACGAACTGCACGCTCACACCGCGCACACGGTGCGGGGTGACGCGGGGGACGACATGGTCATGGGGCGCGCGGTCCTGGACGGCGGCGACGGCATGGACCACCTGATGGGCGACGACAGCAGCCAGCGGCTGTGGGGTGGCCGGGGCGGCGACATGATCGAGGCGTACAGCGGTGCGGACATCGTGTACGCCGGCCCGGGCGACGACTACGCCATGGGTGGAGACGGCCACGACATCGTCCTTGGCGGCCCCGGCGACGACACACTGCACGGCGAGGACGGCGACGACCTGGTCGACGGAGGCCCCGGAAAGGACACCGTCGAAGGCAGCCCGGGCCGCGACGTCGTCCTCCCGTAGGTGTCCCCCCAAGCCCGGAGGCCCTGTCCCGCCAGTGCGATGCGCCAGAAATGACGGGCTAAGTCTGTTTCAGGTTCCAGTGGTAGGCGAGGGGTTGAGGATCTCATCGATGGTCATGGTCCAGGTGTGACAGCTCGGCAAGCGCATCCCGCGGGACGCCGTGGTGCAGCAGGCTCATAGCCACGGCCTTCGTGTTGCTCCCTGCCTCGGTGACGGAGTACAGGATCAGGCGAAGGCCGCTTTTACGTCCGGAACTCAGAGGTCGTTAAGTCCGTTTCTAGTAGTGGCCTGGTCCGGTTCGGGTGAGGAAGCCTTGGCGCCAGAGGCGGCTGTGGATGACGTTCATGTCTGGGTCGTCGGTGGGCGGGCCGAGTAGTCGTACCGTGCACGATCCGCTGCTAGGCGGCGCCTTGGCCGTGAGGCCGGACCAGGATCGGATATCCGGTTTTCTGCCCGCCCCGTGAGGACACAAGATGGTCCGCATGACTTTGGCCACCCCCATGCTGCACACCGCTCGCCTGCGACTGCGCGCCTTCACCGACGCCGACGCGGACCCCCTCTTCGCGCTGCACAGCAGCACTTACGTGATGCGCTACTGGGACTCCCCGCCGTGGAACGAACGGGCCCGCGCCGAGCGCTTCATCGCGATGTGCCGGAAGATGGCGGACGAAGGCACCGGGGCGCGGGTGGCCATCGACCGTGCTTCTGATGGGGCCTTCGTCGGCTGGTGCGGTCTGACCGGATGGAACCCGGACTACCGCAGCGCGTCATTGGGCTATGTCCTCGACGAGGCGATGTGGGGCCACGGCTATGCGACGGAGGCCGCGCACGCCGTACTGCAGTGGGCATTCGACACACTGGACCTCAATCGAGTTCAGGCCGAGACCGATACGCGCAACGTCGCATCTGCCCGGGTTCTGGAGAAGATCGGATTCGTGCGTGAAGGGACGTTGCGGGAAGACTGCGTGGTGAACGGCGAGGTATCCGACTCGTGGGTGTTCGGGTTGATCAGGCGAGAGTGGCGTCCGTCGGCTGTGCCGATTCCAGCCCGCGAAGTGCGACGTTAAGTCCGTTTCTGGTAGAGACCGCGTCCGGGTTGAGTGAGGAAGCCTTGACGGGTGAGGCGTCCAAGGCGGCTGCGGGTGACGTTCATGGCCGGGTCGTCGGTGCGCATGCCGAGGAGTTCGTGTAGATCACGGACCCGGAACGCCTGATCGGGGTGGGTGTTGAAGGCGTTCACGATGACCTGGTAGGTGATGGTCAACTCAGGCGGTTCGGATTCGGTCCCGTTCGGGGCGAGTTCCGCGATGACCTTCCGGATCGTGACGAGTTCCGCCAGACGCGCTTCGGTCTCGGCCAGGTCAGCGTTCAGGTGCTCGATCCGATCGCGCAGTTCGCCGGCCCGGGTGGCGGCCTCTGCCTGCCGGGCCTGGAGATCTGCCAGGAGTTCGATGACGTTCACGCCTCTCGGGCTCCAGGAGAGAGGGGTCTGAGAAAGGGCTACTCCTCGTCGGCCCGGCGAGGTGAGGGCGGCCGGGTCGTGGTGGGGGTATCGCCCAAGCGGGCCTCGACGCACTCCCGTTCGCCGTCGGCCGACGCGGGCCGGAAGCAGGCCCGGACCGTACTGCCGGGGCGGGCCTCGGTCATCTCGGTGTAGACGTAGGTCTCCGCATCGGCCCTGTCCTCGACGCGCACGTCGTGGGTCGGGCCGCCCCCCGTGACCTCCACCCGGTCACCGATCCGGGTCCCCCACGTCCGGGCCCAGCTCGCGCCGCACTTCTCGCTGTAGCGCAGCTCCACATGGGCGCCGGTGGCGGTGCGGTACGTGATGAGGGTGTCGGGGCTGATGCCGCAGACCAAACGTATCGGATCCCGCCCCTCGCAGGCGGCTCCGTGACACTGGGGGGCGAGGGAGTACGGAGGGGAAGCCGACAGTGGTCCGTCCTCCGGGTCCTCCCGATCCGGCAGCAGGAAGAGCAGCAGTGCTGCCCCGACGACGATCACGGTGTACGCCGACGCCAGCGCCACCGTGAGCCGGCCCCCGCGTCCGCGCGGCCGCCCGGTCTCAGGACGTCGGGGCGGTTCCTGCGGCTGTGGCTGGGGGCCCGGCTCAACGGCGACAGGGGCGGACGTCCGTGTCCGAGGGCAGGGCGTCGGCCTTCTGGATGCGGGTGGTCTTCGCGGGGTGCCGACCGCACCGGGCGGAGAGTTCCTTCCCGGCGGGGCCGGCGTCCTTGCGCAGGTGCTGCAAGCGCACGGCGAGCGCCTCGCGGGCCCCCTGTGCGCTGGACGATGGAGAGACGGTCGTCATGAGGTGGCGACCCTTGGATGAGCGTCGGTCAGGTGCGGTAGTCGGCGTGCTCAGTGGCCAGGCCCCACACCGAGCGGAACGCCCCGGCACAGAGGTTGGCGTCGGTGATGGCGTGCTCGAAGCGGATGTACTCGGTGACGGGCTCGGAGGCGACCCGGGCCCGGCGGACCTTCACCCCGAGGGCGACGGTCCGCTCCACCAGCGCGAGTCGGTTCTCGGCCCCCAGCGCGGGGCCGAGGAGAGCGTCCGCCGGTCGCATGCGGCGTCGGGACTGCCGACGATCACCATGCCGTCTCGTCGTACACCACCGCCCACGGGCGGGGTGGCCCCTCCGGCAGGGGCGCGTCGTCGTCGCGGCGCAGGGTCGCCGTGCGGTCGCGGGCGAGCACGTCGGCCGCGAGTTCGGCGAAGTGGGGGGCGGCCGGGTGGGCGGACCGGCCGGCGGGCCAGGCACCGGTGATCCGCTGGGTGAGGGGGCGGCCTGCCAGCGGCCGCCAGACGACGCGGGGCTCCTTGCGGGCCACCAGCCCCTGGTCGAAGGCGATGCCGTGGCCCGCGTGGACGAGGGCCAGCAGGAACTCGGGGTGGGAGGCGTGCCGGAGCCGGGTGGGCACGAAGCCCCCGGCCCGGCAGGTGTCGATGATCCGGTCGTACCAGCCGGGGGCCTGCGCACGTGGGAGGAGCACGAGGTCGTGACCGGACAGCTCGGCGAGCGCGACCTCCGGAAGCCGGGCCAGTGGTGAGATGCGGGGCAGGACGACGCCGAGTTCCACGCACACCTCCGGGCCGAGGCGGAGTCCGGTGGCGTCCACGGGCTGGTGGACGAGGCCGACGTCGAGCCCGCCGGAGGCGAGCAGCCGCAGCTGCTCGTCGGTGGCGATCTCCTGGAGATCGACGGACATGCCCGGGTAGTGCTCCGCGCAGGCGCCGAGCAGCAGAGACAGCGTGGCGACCGTCGTGTCGGGAGGTACGCCCGCGCGCAGGGTGCCCAGATCGCCGTCCCCGGCGCGGCGGGCCAGCGTCCGCAACCGCTCCTCGCGGGCCAGCAGTTCACGGGCTTCGTCCAGCAACACCGTTCCTGCGGGCGTCAGTTCCACCTGGCGGTGCGACCGGTCGAACAGTTCGGCGCCGAGATCCTTCTCCAGTCTGCGCACCGCCTGGCTGAGGGGTGGTTGGGCCATGCCAAGCTGGTCGGCGGCCCGGCTGAAATGCAGCTCGTCGGCGACGGCGACAAAGATGCGCAGGTGGCGCAAGAGATCCACAGCCAGAAACCTTACGTGAGGGGCGAACCGATGGTCGAGGAACGGATCCGCGAGGTCTTCGCGGAGGTGGGTGCCGAGGGGTTGCTGCACGCGGTTCCCATCGGCGGGGAGCCGGACCGTGAGGAGGTGGCCGTCGGCACGCGTTCGGCAGCTGGCGAGGTGGCCGTCGACGCTGACCAGCCCGTCGTGATCGCCTCGATCTTCAAGGTGCTGCTGGTCCTGGAGTTCGCGCGCCAGGTCGCCGCCGGTCAGCTCGACCCCCGGGAGCGGGTCCGGGTCACGGCGGCCGACCGGCTCGGGGGCTGGGGCACGGCCGGCTGTGCGGATGACGTCGAGCTGTCCCTGCGCGACCTGGCCTTCTTCGCGATCTCGGTGAGCGACAACTCGGCGGCGGACCTGCTGCTGGCACAGGTCGGCCTGGATACGGTGCGGCTCCTGGCCGAGGAACTCCGCCTCGACGGGACCAGGATCGTGGGCGGTCCTCGCGACGTACTGCAGTCGATGCTCACCGAGGCCGGCGCACGTGACGAAAGGGAGTTCGCCCTCCGCTACCCGGCTCTCCCGGACGAGCGCAAGAGACGCATGAGCGTGCTGGATCCCTCGCGGACCAACGCCAGCACGCCCCGCGAGATCACCCGGCTGCTGCGCCTCGTCTGGCGTGACGAGGCGGGTCCGCCGGACGCCTGCGCACAGGTGCGGGAACTGATGGCCCGCCAGGTGTTCCGGCACCGGCTGGTGTCGGGGTTTCCGGACGAGGTGACGATCGCGGCGAAGACCGGGACCCTGCCCGGCCTGCACATGGAGGCCGGGGTCGTCCGGTATCCCGACGGCAGCCGCTACGCGGTCTCCGTCTTCGCCCGCACGCGAGAGCTTGCCGCCTCACGTCCGGCCGTGGACGCGGCGATCGGCGCAGCGGCTCGGATCGCCGTCGACTTTCTACGCCGGCACAGCACCTGACCTGGTCTCATATGTCTTCGCGTATGAGACCGCAGGAATTTTGATCTTGGACGGCGGCGGGTACCTCCTGATCTCCTGAACTCATGAACGACGACACAGACGCACAGCGCCCGAAGCGGCGCATCCAGGGTTTCGGTCGACGTACGGTGCTGCGCGGCGCCACGTTCGGTGCGGCCGCTCCGTTCCTCCCCTCCCCCGCCGCCGCGGCGACGGCGACGCGCAGGAGTTCGCCGGCCGGTTCGGCGTCCTTCCGCTGGCTGGGCACGTCCGGCTGGCGCATCGACATCGAGGGGCGGACGGTGCTCTTCGACCCGTACGTCACCCGGTTCAAGACCGGCCTGTTCGACGGGGGCTTCAAGCCGGGTACGAAGCTGAGGTCCGATCCCGAACAGGTACGGAAGCACATCGGCCGCCCCGAGATCGTCCTGGTCAGCCACTCCCACTGGGACCACATCGCCGACGTGCCCCACATCGCCATGACCACCGGCGCCCGGGTCGTCGGCACCGAGACCACGTTCCACCTGCTGGTCGCGTTCGGTGTCGACCCTGAGCAGATCTCGGTCGTGAAAGGCGGCGAGGTGTTGGACTTCAACGGATTCACGGTCGAAGTCGTGTCGAGCTTGCACAGCCGCAACAAGCGGCACACCTATTTCGCCCCGGGCACGCTCAACGCGCCACCGTCGGCAGCCCCCCGTACCATCTCCGACCTGCCGGAGGGTGACACGCTCGCTTTCCAGGTGACGGCCGGAAGCGGCGGAACCTCGGCCTTCCTGATGGGCGCCAGCGACTTCTCCGAGCGGGCGGTCCAGGGGCTGAGCCCCGATCTCGCGATGATCGCGGTGCCGTCCAGCGCCTCGACGTCCCGCTATGTGCCCCGGCTGCTGCGGGCACTCGGGCAGCCCGGCGTCGTCGTGCCCGTCCACTGGGACAACTTCGAGGAGCCCTTGAGCGAACCACCGCGCCGCGACCCGGTGATGGACCTGGACGCGTTCGTCGCACTGGTCCACCAGGAGTCTCCGGCGAGCCGGATCGTCGTCCCGGACTACCGCACCACCTACGGCGGAGACATGCGGCCGAAGAGCCTTGCCCCGTAGCGAAGAGCGGGGTTCCTTCGCTGCCGTAGGGCGCCTTCCGGCCGGCTGTGCGGTCCGAGGCGGCCAGTCGGGGGCGGGGCCCTCGTCGAGGAACGGGCGCAGGGCGCCCACGGGGGCGCCGATACAGACGTCCCGGAGTTCCCGGCGCGTGCAGTTCTCGTCGACGAGCCGGCTCAGGCACAGGACCTGGACGAACACCAGCCGGCTCCTCAGCACGGCCTGCACCGTGATCCGGACGCGCCCTGGGAGGCGGGCAGGGCGCCCGGCAGCCGCTCCCGCAGCGCGTCCGGCTCATCGCTGATGATCGTCTGAATGACGCGGTCACCCACCGGCCCCCGGTTCGCGGCCAGGACGGTGTTGAGGTTCTCCGCGAAGTACTCGATGTGGGCGTCCAGACCTTCCGTGAGCTGTTCCTCCAGGGTCTCGGAGGGGTCCGCCCTGCTCCTCGTGAGCAGCTGACCGGCCACCTGCTCGTAGAACGCGGCGAAGAGCTCCCTCTTCTCCGGGAAGTGACGGTAGAGCAGAACGCGGGAGACACCGGCACGTTCGGCGGCCTGCTCCATCGTCACGTCGTCGTGGGGCTGGGCCGTGGGGCTGGGCGGCGAACCGGGGCCGCCGCGACGGCCCCGGTTCGAGTGGCCGAGTACCCGGGCATTGCGTTCGGGGGCCGACGGCTGAATGTTTCACCAATCGGCTCGGGCGGGCGGTCAGGCGGCCGGCGCCGCAAGCTCCGCGTTGGCGCGCTCGGCGACCAGGGTAAGGACGCGGCCGGCGGCGGCCAGGTCCTCTGCGGGTATCCCGCCCCAGATGCGGGCGCTGACGGGGGCGGTCTCCGCGCCGACGGCCGCCATCAGCTCGCGCCCTGCGTCCGTGGGGCGAAGGTGCGCGCCGTCCGCGACGAGCAGTTGCTTGGCCAGCAGCTCGTCGAGAGTGGCGCGGATGTCGGCCGGATCGGCCTTGAGGGAGTCCTGGACCTGGATGACGAGATCGCCCGGTGTCTGCGGGGCATCGGCGGCGATGGCGGCGCGCAGGGCGACCTGCTGCTGGAACGTGCTGCCGTGCCGGGCCAGGACGCGCTCCAGGACGCTGCGGGCGGCGTAGTGGGCCAGAGCGAGGGCTCGGGCGTCGGCGACGGGTTCGGTGGTGGATGCAGTGGTGGAGGCAGTGGTGGTCACGGTGTCGTCCCCTGAGTGCTCTCGTCGTTCGGTACGGATGGAGTGAGAGGTGCGTCAAGCAGGGTCGTCAGCTCGTCGGTGAACGCGCGCGTCCGCGGGGCGTCGAGGCCGCCGAGCGGCTCCAGCAGCTGCTGGAGCAGTTCCTGGACCACCCCGATGGCCTGCCGCGCGACGGTCTGGCCCTGCTCGGTGAGGGCGAGTTGTACGGCGCGGGGGTCGCGGGGGTCACGGGTGCGCTCGACCAGACCGGCCGACTCCAGGGCGCGCGCCAGCTTCGAGACGTACAGCGCCTCCAGGCCGGTGTGGTCGGCGAGTCGGCGCTGGCTGGGCCGCTCGCCGGTGTGCTGCATGCCGTGCAACGACGCAACCAGTACGTACTGCGCGTGGGTGAGACCCAGCGGAGCCACCGCGCGATCGACCGCGACGCGCCACTTGTTGGCGAGCCGCCATACCAGGAAACCGGGCGTGGGACCCGGTGAAGCCTTGCTCATGACCGATAGAGTACATAGCTATTATATCCATGGCTACTATTTTCCGGCGGATGCGACGGCGCACCCCGAACAGACCGACGACGCCGACACTTGAGCACACGACTCAGGGTCAGCCGTATCGACCTATTCGCCCTCGGCGTCCTCGACGACGTCCGGGCCCCGGAAGGGGCCCGGGCCCTGGTCGGGGCCGGCCCCCGGCCGCCGTGGCAGAGGGCGCGGGCAAGCCGGTGGCGGGACTCCTGCACGGTGAGCTGCCGGTTCATCGGACGGCGACAGGTGTCGTCGACCGGGTCGACCAAGGCGAGCAGGTGCACGGTGACGCCGTTCACGGCATGCAGACGCCGAGGTGACGCCCCATCAGGTCAGCGTGGTGCCGTGCAGCGGCGCCAGGCCGTGCCAGTGGGGGCAGCAGACGTGCTCCGGGCGTCGCGCACGGGGGCCCACGCCCGGGAGGGCTGCTGGCCGACGCACAACGCCAGTGGGCTGCTCATCCGACGATTTCGCGGATCAGTGCGTTTCGTTCCGTCACGACGGGGTCGCAGCAACGACGCTGGCCACGGGTTGGCCGGTCTGCTTCCCGGCGCGGGGCGGCCGAGGGCGATGGGTGACATCGCGGAGGCGGCGGTGGAGCGCAGGCGGCTTTCGCCGGAGCCGGGCACCCCGTTCAGTGCGGTGGCGGGGCCGGGTACAGGGCGTTGCCGACGGTGCAGCCGCTCTCTCCTCGCATCCGCTGGATCCGGGAGGGCACACACGCCTTGGTGGCGCCAGGGCTCACGCGGGCAAGAAGACAGTCCTGTGGGACGAAGCCGTTTCCCTTCACCAACAGGAGAACGCCGACCCGGCCACCGTCCGCCTCGTCCACCCGGCCACCCTCCGGCACCCGGGGAAGTTCCGCGCGGAGCCCCTCGTACGGCAGCCGGGGCGGTTCGGGCGGCGGGGCGGAGGTCAGCGGAAGGTTATCCGGGCAGTCCACGCCCCGACACACCACCAGACAGTCACTCACCCCACTACGCGACAACACTCTCCTGGCTCCTGGCACTTCCCAGTGGTCCGCGCAAAGAAGCGCCAGGTGGACTGGCGGCCCCGGCTCGCCCTGCCTAGCGTCAGTCGTGGTCAACGCCCCGCCGTCCGTCGTGCCGCGGGGCGTCCGGCCTTCGCCACGTAACCGGGGGGTACGTCAGGATGTCTGCCATCGGAAATTCCGGGCTCTTGGGGAGCCGGTTCGATGCACTTGCGAGCAACACGATCGACTACTGGATGCTGCCGGACGATCCGTCCCTGACCAACCACGGCGTCCTCGACGCCGTGTCGGCGGCGCCCGTTCTGCCCGACGCTTCCCTGCAGCTCTACATCCACGTACCGATATGCGCGCAGAACTGCACCTTCTGTGCGTTCACCGGTGCGAACAGCATCAGCTACAAGATGGCGGAACGCTATTCGAAGCTGGTGATGTGGCAGCTGACGGACCTCATGGACCGCGTCCAGGTGAACGGCCACCACATCAGCTCCGTGCACATCGGCGGAGGCAGTCCGGACCTCCTCGGGTCCCATGTCGGCAGAATCCTGGAAGGCGTCAGGGCACTGCCGGGCTGCACCGACACCACCGAGTTCTCCGTCGAGATGACGCTGAGCACCACCCAGCCCGGCTTCATCGAGGAACTGGTCCGCCACGACGTGACGAAGGCGTCGTTCGGAATCCAGACGCTCGACCCGGACCTCCGTGCGCACATGCGCCAGCCGCGCTCGCTCACGCACCTGTCGAAGGTGCTCGACATGATCGACGGGCGCATTCCCGTCGTCAACGCCGACCTCATCACGTGCCTGCCGGGCCAGTCCCTCGCCATGGCCCTCGACGATCTGCAAGCCCTCATCGAGCACCCCTCGATCAACGCGATCAGTTCCTACCTGCTGACGTCCGGCGCCTCGCCGTCCCTGATCGGCGGGCTGCTCTCCGGCGCCCTGCCGCAGCAGGCGTCCCCGCACGACCGCGCGCTCATGCGCCTCAACACCTACGGCACCCTGCTGCGCCAGGGGTGGGTGCGTCGCGGCACCAACACGTACATCGACCCGTCCGCCGTGCCCGCGACCGCACTCGACAAGATCAGCGGCAACGAGTGCCTGGGACAGAGCCACCATGCGGCGTTCCTGCTGGGCGTCGGCGCCAGCGCGATCTCCAGCATGCCCGGCGTCCGGCTGGAGCAGGTGAGCTCCCTGGGCCAGTGGATGGCCGCCGCGGAGCGGAAGGAGCACCCGCTGCACCTGCCCAAGTGCGCCACCGTCCCGCAGGCCGACACCGCCCTGTGGGTCTTCCCCCTCCGTCACGAGGGGCTGCCGCAGCACCGATACGACTGGATGCTCGCGAACGGCGCGCTCGACGACGAGCAGGTCCGAACCCTCCGGACCCTCTGCGACGAGGGCCTCGTGCGGCACACGGCCGCGGGCTACGAACTCACCGTCCTCGGCGAGGTCTTCATGGGCCACCTGGTACGCCTGCTGAAGAAGGAGGCCAACCGCAAGGCCGTCGACGACTACATCAGCGAAGGCCTCGCCCTGGGCAACGCGATCGCCGCCGGCGAACTCAAGGACCGCCGCAGCGTGAACAACCGCCAGGTCGCCGACCTCCACCTGAGCGGGACCAGCACCGCGTCGACGCCCTGACCTCAGCAGCACCGAGGTGAACCATCCCCACCGCCTCACGACGGCCCGCCGGCTTCCCCGGCGGGCCGTCTCGGCCTGGTCGAGGACGCCACCACCACCGTGCTCGCGGCCGCCGGGCTGCCCCGGCCGAGGCACTGTGTGTATGGGTCCTGGTGCACGAGCAGCCGGACGGCACCCGGGAGGCGGGCGGCTCCGTCGTCCGGTACGCCGACGTGGGACGGGCCTGCGCCACCGCCGGAATGCCGGGGACGACCATCACCCTTGGGGGACCCGCTACCGTCCATGTGACGGCAGCGTCCCGCCGATCACTGCCCGCCGGTCACTGTCGCCCGGGATCCGGCTTCCCGTCCGGGGCGCCGATCAGCGGCAGCACCATCCGGAACCGGTTCGGGGTCTCCTGGATTACCTCGAACTCGACGCCGACCGGGATGTCCAGCTCCAGAAAGGCCTCGATGGTCTCCCTGGGCTTCCTCACCAGGCTGCGCAGAAAAGTGGGGTCCTGCCGCGCCCGCTCGATCACACGCCGCTCGATGGCCTGACGGTCGGTGCGGGCGAACAGGGCATGCCACCGCGCGGCCTTGCGATGCTCCGCCGCGAGATCGGGAGCCGCCGACATTTTCCTCGTCGGCTGCGGACCGTTCTTCGTCACCGGTGATCCGTTCATGGCCGCTTGCGCTCCGTACGGACTGCAGTTCGGGGCCGCCTGAGGCAGACTGTTCTGCAGTCCCCAGTTGCAGAACACGTCGTGGCGCGTGGCCAGCCCGTTCGGGTTGGTGATCCGGCCGTACCCGTCGTCCTGGAACAGCCAGTTGCACAGGTCGGCGGGGGCCTGGCCCGCGAAATAGTAGTCGTCTGTTCCCGTGCCGATGAAGTTCTCGCAGAGAGTAATACCCGTCTCTGAATACACGGTCCCCGTGTCCGGCATCCACGTGATGTAGAAGGCATCCCAGTAATCCGGGTTCAGGTTCGAGGTGATCATGCTTTCTATGTAGTCGGACGGCGATGTGTCACCGTTCTCGACGAACAGCCCTTTGGGGTCGATGAGCACGAACCACCTCTGCGGCAACAGGATCTTGGCGAGCACGACCTTGGATAGCGTGACCGTGTTCGTGGTCATCGTCTGGAAGGCGAGGCTCTTCGCGTCGGGCACGGACAGTTCGGGCGAGGCCATCGTCCACACAGGGGCGACTTCACCCGTCGCCGGGTTGGTCCACGTCCTGCCCCAGTTCCCGGGTATGTCCTCGAGAATCGCGGCCAGATCTGTTTCCGCCTGCAGGAAGCTCTCACTGAACCGAGCCCACACGTCGGCCGCCACGCCCCTGAGATTCGGCGGTGTGTCGGTGACGTAGCCCCAGAATATGTTCGCCACGGCCGCCGAGAAGAAGGCGTTACCGGGAAACGGCACACCCCCTATGCCCCAGAGCGCGTCGTCGATCACGTTGGCGCAGAACTCTTCTCCGGGGTCGTAGGTCGGATCCTCGGTCACCCTCTCGTAGCACTCATTGATGGCGTCCTGCATATAGTCATGGAGATGGTTCAGCCAGTCCATCTCGTTGCCGATGTTGTTTTTCGCCCAAGCCACCTGTGCGTCCGTCGGGGGCGGCGGTTCTTCTTCCTGGAATTCCGTCGTGGTGTTGTCGCCCAGCGTGCCGATGAGAACCGCCGGCTGCACGTCGCACCCTTGCGTCTGCGAGCGGCGATAGATTCTCCGCTGCGTCACCGTTCCGTCGGATGCGAGTGGAATCGAGTGGAATATCGACGAGATAACACAGAGCATAATGGCTGCCCGACGGGGAACTCCAGGGGCCGAACGGACTTTCTCCGGAATCGTTGACGAAAGTCATCGCGTACTGGTTCCGGGTGTTGTCCGGCCACCATGGATTCACTGCGGGGAACGGCGCATTCTGCGCGTACCAGGAAGGGGTGGGTGCCACGGTGGGTGCGTCCGGCGCCGCGTCCCCGGAAATCCGACTGTCGCTGAGCTGCACGCCACCGAAGCTCCGGTCGGAAAGCTGTTGATCGGCCATTTTAGTTCCCCTTCCTTCACACGCTTCGATCCGTGTCCGACGGGCGCACATCAGTGCCCCGGTGACCAAATGAGCCACCATGAATTCGCGAAGGAAATTACGAGAAGGGGGACCTGCGAGCCGGACGTACGAGAAAGCCGTGCGGGAACAGCGGTACATAATCGATCTACACGATCAACGGTAATTCCCCTCTGTGGCGGCCGCAACCTGCCGCTTAGACGTCATCTCATTTGGGTTCGTAATCTTGAGGCATGACAATCGTGGAGCGGCTGGTCCCGGACGGGTTGTGGGAGTTGTTCCAGCGGGTGGTGCCACCCGCGCCGACGCGTCCGCAGGGCGGTGGGCGGCGCCGGTACGGAGACCGTGAGGTACTGGCGGCGATCATCTTCGTGGCCACGTCAGGCTGCACGTGGCGGCAGTTGCCCCCATCGTTCGGGCCGTCGGGTCCGACGGCCCACCGGCGGTTCACGGAATGGAGCAAGGCGCGGGTGTGGGCCAAGCTCCACCGCCTGGTCCTGGACGAACTGGGCTCGCGCGGCGAGCTGGACTGGTCGCGGTGCGCGATCGACTCGGTGAACATGCGGGCCCTGAAAGGGGGGACCTGACAGGTCCGAATCCTGTCGACCGGGGCAAGAAGGGGTCGAAGATCCACTTGATCACCGAACGGACCGGTCTGCCCCTCTCGATCGGGATCTCCGGCGCGAACCTGCACGACAGCCAGGCGCTCGAGCCGCTCGTGCGCGGCATCCCGCCGATCCGCTCCCGCCGCGGCCCGCGTAGGCGACGGCCGGCCAAGCTGCACGCGGACAAGGGCTACGACTACGACCACCTGCGCCGATGGCTGCGCAAGCGAGGCATCCGGCACCGCATCGCCCGCAAGGGCATCGAATCCTCCACCCGGCTCGGCCGGCACCGCTGGACCATCGAACGCACCATGTCCTGGCTGGGTGGCTGCCGACGCCTGCACCGTCGCTACGAACGCAAGGCCGAGCACTTCCTCGCCTTCACCAGCATCGCCTGCACCCTCATCTGCTACCGCAGACTCGCCAAATGAGATGACGTCTTAGCACTCCAGCCATAGATCATGATCTTGCCGATCGGGGCCGGGGCGGATGCGAGTGTGACCACCGTTGATCATCGTGAGTTGTGTGGACCGACGATGAGACGGTGGTCACAGGTCACACCATAGATCGAGGCCGTTGGCGGGATGCGTTCGAGATAACCATGAGCTGTATCACGGGTGGGCCTCTTCGCCCGGGTCGAACCACGGCTGCGGGCCGGGCGTTTGATGCTGGGGCTGATGTCGGGCCTGCCCCGCGAGAACTGCTGGACGATCACGGAGTGGGCAAGAGAGAAGTCCTCGCACGGCAATGCAGCAGCTGCTGTGGAGGGCGCTCTGGGGCGCCGATGCGGTGCGTGACGATGTACGCGAGTACATCGAGCCTCCGCCACCTTGAAGTCGCAGGTCGTAGGGCTGGTGTGACCGGTTCTCGGGATACTCGCGCTGGTCGTGGCGGTAGCCTCCGGAGTAGATCGTCCGTCAGCGGTCACCGAGGCGTCGGCAGACGACCGTTTCCCGGACTCACGGCGCCGCGGGCATTCTCTCGGCCGTGCGACGGCGCTTCCAGTACGCGACGGTCAGCACGGCCAGCAGCGGCCCCCAAAGGATCAGCGGCGCGTAGCAGAAATAGAACCAGGCAGCCTCCCAGCCGGTGGCCCGGCTCGGGGAGCCGGCCGGCAGCTCGTCACCTCGGATCGTCGTGCCCCTGATCTCAGAGGCAATGAACAGGACAGTGAACAGGAGGGTGAGAATCGTGGCCCCGGCGGCGGCCGGGATGACCGCTGCCTTCGTAGGGATCCTGCGGCCGCGCAGGAACGGAACCCCGTCCGGGAACACCTCGCCCCAGCGGGCGATCAGGCCGATCGCGGCGAACGCGAAGATCTCGGACATTATCGACAGAAGGGCAATGTACGCCCGCTCACCGACCCCGGTCCCGCCGTCGAACGCGGCCGGGAGCCGCCAGATACTCGAGGGCAGGACGGTCAACGGCACGGCGTAGGCCACGAGTTGCAGCCGCCGAGACACTCCGGCAACGGGTTCGTGGGCCACCCGCCATGCAGCGCGCAGTCGCCCGAAGCGGGCGGCAGTGAGTTCTTCGACGCGCAGGAGCGGCTGCATACGCGGTCCTCGACTTCGGTGGACCGGTGGTCGGCCCGTTCGCTCATGAAGATTCCAGCCAGGGGTGCCACCGAGGATCGCTCTACGGGCTGCACTCGGCTCCGCCTGAAGGCCGACACGGCCGTGCGACCGAAGAATGACGGCAGGTGGCGCCCGGCAACCAGAGGCCGGACTGTGCAAGCCTGGTTCTGGGAACTGGCGAAGCTCCCGCAGCGTGTGAGCCCTTCGCCTCGACGGTGCGCTGCTGCTTGGGCGGAGCATCCACGCCCGTCCGCAGCATCTGGTCGATGAACGGCTTGTAAGCAGCCGTGTCCCCCGAGGTCGCGGTCTCTCGCGGGGCTCCGGCCAGGCCGACTCCAACGCCGTTTTGACCATGAGGAGTCCGACACCGCGCTCGCACATCAAGGCCCGGCAGGACGTCCCGCCCGTACATCACGGCGGATCGCCCCGTACAAGTCCACCTTGTACTTCGGCGGCGCCGGATCATGTGGGCATGAAGCCCCGGGTCGCGCCCCCGGGTCACGCCCCCGGGTCACGGCAACGAGCGCGTGAGCCCTACCACTTCACCGATGTCGTCCGTGGAAACGTGATCCCGCTCGAACCCGGGCTTCTCAAGGACACGGAACGGCGGTGTGTTCCACGCGCGGACGGTCGACCAGAGCCGTTTCCGCCCGGTCGTGGCAGCGGCATCGAGCACCGCGCCGACCGCTTCGGTGGCGTAGCCACGCCCATGCACGCGCTGGAACAACTCATACGCGATTTCGGGTTCCGCTACGGTGGAACGGCCGGTGATCAGCCCGCAGTAGCCGATGAAGTCTCCTTCGTCACGGCGCCGGATGGGCAGCAGGGCAATTCCCGTGGACTCCGTTGCGGTGAGCATCTCCACGACGGACGCCCGGATGTGCTCAACCGTGGGGTTCCCTTGGCGTGTTCGCAGAGGAGGGCACAGAACTCAGCGGCGTCCGACTCGGCCCACGGCCGGAGTGTCAGCCGCTCGGTCTCAAGGTGGAACGGCATCGTCTCGTACGTAGACATGCCCCTAATCCGCCTCACGGACCGTCATGATCTACAGCAGGGGCCGGCCCTGCCCGCCAACGGCGAAAACGGCCACCCGGCAGCGTCCACCCAGCTCAACCCCCTCAACTGAAACAGGGAGATTGGCGTCGGTTTTCGTTCCGATGCTCATCAAGCCCCGAGTTCCCCGTGGGTTCGGGGAAACCGAAGGCCATTCAGGGCGAACCCACGGGTCCACCGGTGTGCGTCAGGGCGACACACTCGTGGGTTCGGGTGGAACGCGAGGGTGCCGAGCGGTCCGAAGGGCTTCGGCGGTGACGCAGGCCTGGACGTCCTCGGGTCATGACGGCCGCCCGCCGGACTGCCAGTTGTGCCCCTCGGTGCCGGCGTACCGGTCCGGGGACAGAATGGCGCGTGCCGTGTCCGGGTCCGGCACCCGGACCAACACAGCCGTGCCCAGCCAGGTGGTGCCGTCGTCGGACAGCAGCGGCCCGTAGGTGATCAGCTCGTCCCGGCCGGGCGGCACCGCGAGGTCGACGGCCTGCCCCGCGCCGAGGCCGATCACCAGGTACCGGTTGCCACCGGCCCGGCCGCCGGGGATCACCGGGAATCAGTCGTACTGTGCCAAAGCGGGACGGTTGTCCCCCATGGCCGTTGTTTGCCTGCGGCTTCGGCGCGGCGAGGCACGGCAGTTGTCACCGGCTCGGCGTGCCGGTTGTCACCAGCAGCGCGGGAAGCAGTGCTGTTGTCTCCGGCTCCGGCGCTCCATCGGCCACATGAGCTGTACGGCGTCCTTGTCCGGCGGCCCTGTGCGACCTGCTCGGCGGGCCGCTTACCAGGATCGCCCTCCGAGGGGGGCATCGTCACGCGCGTCCGTCGCACTCGGCGCCGAACCCCCGGAGACCGGGTCTCGAACCGCCCGCCACAACGGCTCTTGACCTGGAGCGCGCTCCAGATCCGAGAATTGGCGGCATGAACACCACTGCCCCTCAGGTCGTCCTCGGGACGATGGACTTCGGCACCCGCGTCGGCCCCGATCGGGCGTTCGCGATCCTCGATTCCTTCGTCGCCGGCGGCGGTGTCTGGCTGGACACCGCGAACTGCTACTCCTTCTGGGCCGACCCCAGTGGCGTCGGCGGCGCCAGCGAGCGCCTCATCGGCGCGTGGCTCCGGGCCCGTCCGGGCGCACGCGACGTGGTGCGGATCGCGACGAAGGTCCGGCAGAACCCGCTCGTTCCGCACTCCTGGCCGGAGAGCGCCGAAGGACTCTCCACGCGCGCCGTCCACGCCGGTGTGGAGGAGAGTCTGGGACGTCTGGGAGTCGATCACGTCGATCTGCTCTGGGCCCACGCCGAGGACCGTGCCGTGCCGCTGGAGGAGACGGTCGGCGCCTTCGGCGAGCTGGTCGCGAAGGGAGTGGCCCTGCGGGTGGGGGCTGCGAACCATGCCGCCTGGCGCGTAGAGCGCGCCCGGTCGCTCGCGCGGGAGCGGCGCGTGGAACCGTGGACGGCCCTGCAACTGCGCCACTCGCTCGTCCAGCCGCGCCCGCTCACCCCCCTCGCGGAGGCCGGCCACCGCATGCTCAACGCCGAGGACCTGGACCTCGCGCGGTCGGAAGGACTTGCCGTGTGGTCGTACAGCTCACTGATGTGGGGTTCCTACGAGCGCGCGGACAAGCCGCTTCCGCACACCTATGATCACCCCGGAACGCCCCGGGTGCTCGCGGTCCTGGACGACGTCGCCGACGAGCTCTCGGCCACGAGGAACCAGGTCGTTCTCGCATGGCTGATGCGGCAGGGGATCGATCCCATCGTCGGCGCGAGCCGGGCGGAGCAGATCGAGCAGGCACTCGCCGCACGCCGTGTGCGGCTCAGTGACGAGCACCTGGCGCGCTTCACCGAAGCACGATAGCGCGGTCACACAAGGAGTCCCATGACCACCCTCACCCCGGCCGCGGCCGCCGACCGCACCGGCGTCTCCATCGACACGCTGCGCTACTACGAGCGCGAAGGGCTCATCGGCCCGATCCAGCGTTCCACCGGCGGGCGCAGGGAGTACACCGAGGGCGATGTCTTCTGGATCGGCCTGGTCACGTGCTTCCGCGAGGCCGGCCTCGGCATCGCGGACCTGCGGGAGTTCGTCGCCCTCCTGCGCGCCGAGCGCCCTCCGCAGGACCGGGTCGCCTTCCTCCGCGAGCGTCGTGCCGCTCTGGAGCAGCGGGCGGCGGCACTGTGCCGGGCCATGGATGTCCTGGACGAGAAGATCGCCTACTACAGCTGAGCGCCCAGAGCCTGGCCCCGCTCAGCTCGCGCCTGGCCACCGCGCATCGCGCGGGATCCCGAACTCCTCGCCGTCCGGCTCCGGCACAGCGCACCGTCTGCCACTGGCTCAGGCAGGCAGCCGGGCACACGGACGGCCTTCCCTGCCACCGGGCCGTCGAGCCGTCGAGCCGTCGCGCCGTGGCTCAACGCACACGCCGAGCAACCGGCCAAGGCGACCGGCGACAACCTGCGAGTCCTCGCCGATCGCGTCGCACAGCGGAGCGAGGCCGTCTACGCCGGACAGCTGCCCGGACACCTGCGCGGGGTGCAGTACGAGTCGTCCCGCCGGCGCGGCGCACGGGCCGACGGCTGCCGTGCCGTCTGTGCGGGAAGAGCCAGGCGTCGGCGTGGGATCACTGCCACGAGCACGGCCATGTCCGAGGCCGCTGCGCGGCAGCTGCAACACCCGCGAGGGCAAGGCCACGCCGTACTGCTTCCTCCAGGTCGAAGGCGGCGCACTGCACCTCCTGGAGTGCGGCGGTTCTCCAGACACTTGAAGTGGTCTCTCCCGGGTGATACCTCGGCATCCCTCAGCACGCCTCCGGCTCACAGCGGAAGACTGCACTTTGCCGGATGGGTGGCGCAGGCCCGTCACAGCCTGTCGAGCTCCCCCGTCGTGCCCTGCCGCGTTCACCGCGGGCCGGCGTCCCGCCGCGACTTTATGCACTGCCTGAGTTCCAGGACCGGCAAAGCAGAAGGTGCAGCATCACCAGGCCCTGTGCCTCTTCTTCTCCCGAGGTACCCTCTCGCGCCTATCTGCGCGAGTTCTTAAGCGCAGCGTTGCCGTCGGGGCTTATCCGCGAAGACCCATCGGTTGCCCGCCAGGGCGTCGTTCTCCTCGGGCAGCGGGCCGCGCCCGTGACGGCGGGTGAAGTCGAAGGGGGTGCGGACCGATGTGGACCAGCCCAGGCTCGCGAGATCACCTGCGGAGTCGGGCCGCGGCTCCCTGTCGAACAGGTCGAGCAGGTCGATGCCGAGCTGGTGTTTCGTCGAGGTGTAGAGCGGGCTGTCGCGGTATTCCAGCAAGTCCTTTTCGAGCTTGACTTCGAAGGCCAGAGCGCTCCCTTCCGCGCTCAACCGGTCCACCGTGTCGATGAGGTACGTCTCGGCGGCGGGCGGCAGGTAGAACAGCAACCCCTCGGCCAGCCAGACGCTTGGTGCGGCCGTGTCGAAGCCGGCGTCGGCGAGCGCTCCGACCCAGTCGGCGCGCAGATCGATCGGAATGGGTACGCGCGCTGCCTTGGGGGTCGCCGACAGCCCGTTGAGTACCTTGTGCTTGAACGCCAGCACTCCTTCCCTGTCGATCTCGAAGATCACGCAGCCGGGAGGCCAGTCGAGCCGGAACGCTCGCGCATCCAGCCCCGCCCCGAGCAGCACCACTTGGCGGGCGCTTCCTGTGCGCACCGACCGGAGGAGAAAGTCGTCGAGGACCCTCGTCCGCAGACCGAAGTAGCGCGCGAATCGTCCCCACAACGGGCTCGCGTCCCCGTCCGGGACCTGTTGTATGCGCACCGGCCAGCCGGCGGACGCCGGTGCGGCGTGCACGAAGTGTTCCGCGTAGACGTCCTGTGCCAGGGCGTCGTGGCGGTGGGTCTCGATCGCCCGTGCCGCGGCGACCAGGAGAGCGGTCACGCCCACACCTCCTTCCACGCTTCCCCCGTCGGTGTCGCGATGTGTTGCGTCGGCCACGCTTCCTCCATTGGCGAGTTGAGATCACGAACAGCGAGGGATACGGCTGGCGGGCAGAGGGGCGCGACAACGCCGCTCGGGACTCCCTAGTCCCCCGAGGTCCCTCGAGGCTCCCCGAGGCTCCCCGAGGGGCGCCTGTCGGCGCACGGAACTGCGGTGCGGCGCGCGGTTCCTCGGGCGGGCCGGCCACCGGGAAGCGGTGACCTGGGTATGCCGTCGGGCGGCGGGCTGTGAGGGGCTGCCGGCAGGCAGGGTGCGTCGAATGCCGCACTCACCGCTTCCTCCCCTCCGGAATCAGGACGGGTTTGACCACGCGGCCCGTTTCGCAGTCGCGTTCGGCCTCGTTGATGTCGGCGAGCGGGTACGTGCGGATCAGCTGGTCGAAGGGAAACCGCTCGGCCCGCCACAGCCCGATCAGCCGCGGAATCAGCAGTCCCGGCACTGCGTCGCCTTCGCAGATGTGGGAGATTCTCCTGCCCCGGTCCAGTGCCCCCGGTTCGAGTGGCAGCGTGGTGTGGAGCCGTGCCACCAGGCCGAGGTGGCCGGTCGGGCGCAGGGCCCGGAGCGCGTCGTTGATCAGCTGGGCGGAGCCCGTGGTGTCCAGTGCGTACTGCGCGCCGCCGTCGGTCAGTTGCCGGATACGGCCGGGCAGGCCGGCCGACGCGGCGTGCAGCGGGATCGCACGGAACCGCTCGGCGAGGGCCAGCCGTTCGGGGTGCCGGTCGACGGCCACGGTCACCGCCCCGGCAGCGGTGGCCGCCATCACCGCGGCCAGGCCCACCGCTCCCGCGCCGAAGACCGCGATGGTGTCGCCGGGCCCGGCGCCGAAGGAGTTGAAGACCGCTCCGGCGCCGGTGAGGAAGCCGCATCCGAGCGGTCCGAGCAGTTCGACGGGCAGCGAGGGATCGACCCGGACGGCGTTGCGGGCCGGGACCATCGCGTACTCGGCGAACGAGGACTGGCCGAACCACCGGGGGGCCAGTTCCTCCCCGGCCACGTCGGTGAACCGCGCCGCGTTCTCCCTGCGCCCTCCGAAGAGGTTGAGGGAGGCGAAGGAGACACAGTAGGCGGGGGCCGCGCTCATGCAGTTCCGGCAGTGTCCGCAGGAGTCGAAGCTCAGCACGACATGGTCGCCGGCGCTCAGACCGGTGTCCGGGCCGCCCGTCTCCACCACGACTCCGGCCCCCTCGTGACCGAGCACCGCCGGCAGCGGTGAGCGGCCCGCCGAACGCCGGATCGCGAGATCGGTCCGGCACATCCCGCAGCCCGCGATCCTGACCAGGATCTCGCCGTCGGCCGGCCCCGCGTTCAGGATCACCTCCTCGACGCCGAACCGGCTCTCGTACGAGCGCAGTACCGCCGCGCCGAACCTCATCGTCACGCCTCCTCCGGTCGGTGCACGACGAACGGCCTGAGGTTCCCGTAGAGCCCCCACGGCCCGCCCGCGACGCCGAGACCGCTTTCCTTGATGCCCGCGAAGGGCTGGGCGAGGGAGAGTTCGGCGTGGTGGTTGATCCACGCTGTCCCGCACTCCAGCCGGCCGGCCACCGCCTCGGCCCGGTCGAGGTCGGTCCCCCACACCGAGCCGCCCAGCCCGAAGCCGGTGTCGTTGGCCGCCTCGACGGCTTCGTCGAGGCTCCCGTACGGCAGCACCGGCAGGACCGGGCCGAACTGCTCCTCCGCCACCACCGGGCTGCCGGACGGGACATCGGCCAGGATCGTCGGGGCGAAGAAGTAGCCCGGTCGGTCCAGCCGGTGGCCACCGGCCACGGCTCGGGCACCGTCTGCCAGGGCCTGGGCCGTACAGCGCTCGACCCGGGCCAGCTGGGAGGCGTTGTTGACCGGGCCCAGTTGCGTGGCCGGGTCGAGGCCGGCTCCGACGACGGCGGTCTTCGCGCGTTGCGCGAGGGCCTCGACCACCTGGGAGCAGAGCCGGGCCGGGGCGTAGACGCGCTTGACCGCCATGCAGACCTGCCCGCAGTTGCGGAACGCCGCCCAGAACAGCCGGTCCGCGATCTTTTCCACGTCCACGTCGTCCAGCAGGATGGCGGCGTCGTTGCCGCCCAGCTCCAGGGTGACGCGGGCGAGCGAGGCCGCTGCGCCCTGCGCGACGGCCCGTCCGGTGGGAGCCGAACCGGTGAAGGTCACGTGGCGGACCCCCGGATGGGACGCGAGGCGGGCGCCGAGGGGTTCGTGACCGGTGACGATCGTCAGTACGTCCTCGGGGAGGGCGGTGGAGATGACGGACCCCAGCAGCCGTGTGGCGAGGGGCGTGAACGGGGAGGGCTTGAGCACCACGGTGTTGCCCGCGGCGAGCGCGGGCGCGAACTTCGCCGACGCGAGCTGGAGGGGAAAGTTCCACGGGACGATCGCGGCGACGGGTCCGAGCGGGCGCCAGCGGATCTCGCTGCGTACCGGCCGACCGTCCGTGATGGGCTGGGGCCCGGGGTCCAGCTCGGCGAAGTAACGCAGGCGGGCCGCCGTACGGGCGACCTCCGCGTACGACTCGACCAGGGGTTTGCCCTGTTCACGGGTGAGCAGCGGAGCGAGGTCGGCCCCGGCAGCCTCCACGGCGCCGGCTGCCGCGAGCAACGCGGTGGTGCGGGCGACGGGGTCGGCCCGCCAGCTGCGCCAGGCTTCGTGGGCACGGCCGACGACGGTGTCCAGCTCGTCCGGCTGCTGGGCGGGAGCCTCGTCGAAGGTCTCGCCCGTTGCCGGATCGATGACTGCGAAACGCTCGCCGCGGGCTCCGGGCGCGCGACGGGGCTGACTTGTCGGCATACCGGCGGTCAGTTCGCGGCGACGGCAGCCGCGTACTCCCGGGCATGCCGGTCCATCTCCGCCCGGAAGGCGGCCACCAGGTGCGGCTGGATCCTTCCAGTATTGCGGTCGCCCCCTTCGCAGACCGCCCCGCGCACCCCCACGATGTCCGTGCCGATGCGGGTCAGCGCGCCGAGGTCCCCCACCTTGACGCTGCCCGCGAGGGCGGCGAGCAGATCGGCCTCGTGGGCCAGCCGGACGAACTTCGCACAGACGTCGGGCGGAACGTGGTCGAACAGCCGTGTCCCGTCCTTGACCGCGGTGTCGAGCATGGCCGCGTCGGAGCCGGAGCGGCGTGCGATGTCGGGCAGCGCGAGCGGGTTGACGCAGCCGATCCGGTGGGCGTCGGCGTAGCCCGAGGCGACGACGAACGCGTCCGGCCGGTAGTCCTTCACTGCCCGGACGACCCCTCGCATGACATCGGTGGCCTGGTCGGGCGTCGTGCATCCGTAGAGGCCGACCTTGATGTAGGTGGCTCCGGAGACAGCGGCGCCGAGCGCCGCCTGGGCCACCGTGCCGGGCTTGTACGGCACGTCGCCCACGGTGGCGGACACCGGTTTGTCCGCCGGGACCGCTTCGCGGATCTCCCTGATGACCCACGGGAAGTTCGCGCCGAGCGAGCCCTCGTCGGGCTTCTTGACATCGACGATGTCGAGGTGTTCCGCCGCCTTCGCGCAGTCGAGGGCCTCCTCGACGCTGTCCGGGGAGATGAGAAGTAACATCCTGGGCTCCTTCCACCGCACGCCCACCGGCCTGGAAGCAGGGGTGCGGAGTCGCTTGGATTTCTTGCGGCCCGTTCAATCATTGGGGCGGCCCATGACCGCCGGTAGGGCGCGCGGAGACTGAACGGGGTATTGCCGGCGTGCCCAGTGCGCCGCGCGCGCCGGTTCGAACCAGCTCCCGCCCGATCCGCAGGTTCCGGGAGCGGTTCCTCACCGCCGACGAGGAGGCGTGGAACGCGACGCCGGCCGGGCGGTGACAGGACCGGGGCATGTTTCATGCCGGAGCGTCGCCGTTTTCATTCTTTCTGTTGAACAGCCCGTCTTCCCCAGGGCACCGGATTCCGCAGCCCGCATAGTGACAGCGCGACGGCCGTACGACCGCCGGCCGGCCACGGGCTCCCCCGCCCCGCGCTGGTGTTCGCCGCCCCTGCCGGCGGCTCACCGGTGCACCGCCGGGCCGTCCTGCACGGCTGTCCCGTCTCCTGGTCCGACGAAAGGCAAGAGCCCATGCGGAACGAAGCGATCAACCGGGTCAAGCTCGTGTTCACCCTGTTCGACGCCGACGGAAACGAGGTTCTGGAGTCCGACGACTTCGATCTGATGAGCAGTCGGGTCGCCGCAGCCGTCCCCGAAGCCGACGAGGCACGGAAGCAGGCCATGCGCGCCGGCTTCACGCGCTACTGGAACACGCTGGCCGGTGAACTCGACACCAATCACGACGGCCGGATCACTTACGACGAGTACCAGGCGTGCGTCCTGTCGCCGGAGCGCTTCGGCGAAGCGATTGACGAGTTCGCGGCCGGCTTCGCGCGCCTCGGTGACCTGGACGGCAGCGGTACTGTCACCCGACCGGTGTTCATCGGCATGATGAGGGGGGTCGGCTTCGACCTGCCGAACATCCACGCACTCTTCGACGCCTTCGAGCCCGATGACGACGACCGGGTCCGGGTGGACGTCTGGGAAGCCGAGATCAAGAACTTCTACGCCCCTGACAAGGGTGGTATCCCCGCGGACCTGCTGGCGACTTCTCCGGCAGCCTGATCCGGCCCGGCCCGGCCCGCTCCGGTGCGCATCTCGTGGCCGGCAATCCTCAATACGCATCAGGGTGCGCTGAGCGGCCGCCTGTGACGCGCAGGAGGTCGAGCTTTCCCGCATCGCTGCTTCCGGCCGCTGCCGTGTAGGTGACCATGCGCAGGTCCGCGCCCGGAACGATCAGGACGTCGCAGTCGAGCAGCATGTCACCGATCTCGGGATGCCCGATCGTCTTGCGGTCGGTGGTGTGCTGGGCGGCGGCTGTCCGCGTGGCCCAGTGGTGAGCGAAGGCACCGGATTCTTCCCGGAGGTCGTGCACGAGACGATCGAGCTGGGCGTCGGCGGGGTAGCGGGAGGCGGCGTCCTTGAGGTCGGCGACGATTGACACCTCGAAGGCGTCCTGTCCGCGCTCGGACTGAACGGGAAGCATTGAGGCATGAGCGGCGCCGTTGCCGAAAAGGGCGCGCGCGAGGTTCCGTTCGGCTTCGGGGAGGACGGTGGGGTCGCCGTGCAGGGCGCTCCAGAGGGTGTTCCACCACACCAGGGTCCAGTCGGCGGTGAACACCCCGATCGGGACGTCGCCCAGGCGCGCGGTGAGCCGCTGGATGCCCGGGGGCACATGGGTGCTGACCGTGCCGTCCTGCGGCGGAAGGAGCCCGGCGCTGCGGTACAGCTGGTCGCGCTCGGTCCGGGAGAGCTGAAGGGCCCGGGCAAGGGCGCCGACGACCTGGGCCGAGGGGTTCTTCGCGCGTGACTGTTCCAGGCGCAGGACGTAGTCGACCGAGAGCCCGGCCAGCTGCGCGAGCTCCTCGCGGCGCAGGCCCGGGGCGCGGCGGCCGGCCGTCGCGGTGAGGCCGGCGTCGGCCGGGGAGAGGCGGTCGCGCCAGGCGCGCAGGAGTGCACCGAAGGTGGAGAGGGAGGCGGCCATGGCTCCATTCTCACCGCTCGGCGCCCGGCGAGCCTGGGTACTGCCGGTCCTGGTGACGGGGAGGGCACTGGTTGGCGGTGGCGCAAACGGCGAACGTCGGTGATGCGTCCGGCCGGACGCACACCGGCTGAACAGTCAAGGAGCCTCCCATGCGGCACACCGTCGTGATGACCGGCGCGAGCCGCGGGATCGGCCGCGTCGCCGCGGAGCACATCCTGCGCCAGTCGCCCGACGTGCACCTTCTCGTCGTCGCCCGCGGGTCCTCCGGTGCGCGCCTGGCCGCGGAGTTGCGTGCGGGCGGGCACACGGTCTCGCACGTCTCGGTGGACCTCGGCTCGCTGGACAGCGTCAGCTCGGCCGCCGCCGAGATCCGCGACCGGCTGGAGTGCGGTGATCTGCCGCCGTTGCGCGGTTTCGTGGGCAACGCGGGCATCCAGTACACGAACGCGCTGACCCAGGGGCCCGACGGGTTCGAGTCCACCTTCGCGATCAACGTGCTCGCCAACCACCTGTTCGTCCGCCTGCTCCAGGACCGATTCGTGGCTCCCGCCCGGATCGTGATCACCGCCAGCGACACCCATTTCGGTGACTTCAAGCACAACATGGGCATGGTGCCCGGTCCGGCATGGAAGTCCCCGGACGTCCTCGCCCGTCCGGGCGCCTTTCCCGAGCCGGACACTGCGGCCGGCGGGCGTACCGCGTACTCCACCAGCAAGCTGGCCGCGATCTACCTGGTTCACGAGTACGCGCGCCGACTGCCGGCCGGGATCGACGCCGTCGCCTACAACCCGGGGTTCGTCCCCGGCACCGGCCTCGCCCGGAACGCGGGACCCGTCTCCCGGTTCGCGATGCGCCGCATCCTGCCGGTCATGACCCTCACCCCGTTCGCGACCAGTCGCAATGCCGCCGGGCGCTGCCTCGCCGACGTCGTCCTCGGTACGACCGAGGCGCCGACCGGGTCCTACGTAGACCGCACCCGTGCGACCCGGTCGTCCGAGGAGTCCTACGACCCTCAGCGCGAAGGCGAGCTCTGGGACACCGTCGAACGGTTCACCGCGGCGTACGCTGCCTGAGCTGTGGGCCTCCGGGCTCGGCCCGGAGTTCGACGCAGCCCTGGTGCCCGTCGGCTGAGCCCCTGGGGCCCGGTGGGCCATCGGGCCTTCCGGGGTACTCACGTGTGTCACCCGCGCCGTGATCCCGCCCGGGGCGCGAAGCCGGGAGCCGGGAAGGTGACGACGGTGCGGGGCCTGTGCCGGCCACGCCCGGCCGTCCGGGGGGGTCCGGGGACCGCACCGGTGAGTAAGTGATCCCCCCTGTTCTGCGGCTGGTGTACGAGCCAGGACACCGGGACCTGCACCTGCCGCGACCGACCCGCCCGAAGATCTTGGTACAGCGGTCAACGGTCAATGACGAACCCCGTCCACACCCTCGCCGCGCACCGGACCGTCTGGACCGAACGGCGGGTGGACCCGGTTGTCGCGGGAGTGGTGGAGCGGCAGAACCGTGCCGTGCGCGAACTCAACGGAACACGTGCGGCGTGAGCACCGCCATGACGACGGTCGTCAC